>NZ_NQYT01000045.1:0-69679 GCF_009192935.1 Xanthomonas sp. LMG 12461 | reverse complement strand
CGTCGAACACGTCGCCGCCGGCCACGACGCGCTGGTGCTGATGCCCACCGGCGGCGGCAAGTCGCTGTGCTACCAGATTCCCTCGCTGCTGCGCGACGGCACCGGCATCGTCATCTCGCCGCTGATCGCGCTGATGCAGGACCAGGTCGAGGCACTGCGCCAGCTCGGCGTGCGTGCCGAATACCTCAATTCCACCCTGGACGGCGAGACCGCGCAGCGTGTCGAGCGCGACCTGCTGGCCGGCGAACTGGACCTGCTTTACGTCGCTCCCGAACGGCTGCTGACCCCGCGTTTCCTGTCGCTGATCGAGCGCAGCCGCATCGCCCTGTTCGCCATCGACGAGGCGCACTGCGTATCGCAATGGGGCCACGACTTCCGCCCCGAATACCGCCAGCTCACCGTGCTGCACGAGCGCTGGCCGCAGACCCCGCGCATTGCCCTCACCGCCACCGCCGACCCGCCGACCCAGCGCGAGATCGCCGAGCGCCTGGACCTGGCCCAGGCGCGCCATTTCGTCAGCTCCTTCGACCGCCCCAACATCCGCTACACGGTGGTGCAGAAGGACAATGCGCGGCGCCAGCTGCTGGACTTCCTGCGCGCGCACCGCGGCAGCGCCGGCATCGTCTACTGCATGTCGCGGCGCAAGGTCGAGGAGACCGCCGACTTCCTCGCCCGCGAGGGCCTGAACGCCCTGCCCTACCATGCCGGCTTGCCGGCCGAGCTGCGCGCCGACAACCAGCGCCGCTTCCTGCGCGAGGACGGCATCGTGATGTGCGCCACCATCGCCTTCGGCATGGGCATCGACAAGCCCGACGTGCGCTTCGTCGCCCACACCGACCTGCCCAAGTCGCTGGAGGGCTACTACCAGGAGACCGGCCGCGCCGGGCGCGACGGCGAGGCCGCCGAGGCCTGGCTGTGCTACGGCCTGGGCGACGTGGTGCTGCTCAAGCAGATGATCGAGCAGGGCGAGGCCGGCGAAGAACGCAAGCGCGTGGAACGGCGCAAGCTCGACCAGTTGCTGGGCTACTGCGAGTCGATGCAGTGCCGCCGCCAGGTGCTGCTGGCCGGCTTCGGCGAGACCTATCCGCAGCCCTGCGGCAACTGCGACAACTGCCTGCAGCCGGCCGACGCCTGGGATGCCACGGTGGCCGTGCAGAAGGCGCTGAGCTGCGTTTACCGCAGCGGCCAGCGCTTCGGCGTCGGCCACCTGATCGACATCCTGCGCGGCAACGAAGGCGAGAAGATCAAGCAGTTCGGCCACGACCAGCTCAGCACCTACGGCATCGGCAAGGACCTGGACGCGCGCGCCTGGCGCGGCGTGTTCCGGCAACTGGTCGCCACCGGCCTGCTGGAAGTGGACAGCGACGCCTACGGCGGCCTGCGCCTCACCGACGCCAGCCGCCAGGTGCTCAAGGGCGAACGCAAGATCATGATGCGCCGCGAACTGCCCAGCCGCGGCCGCGAGCGCGGCGACCGCAGCGGCAGCCCGCGCACCGGCGTCCCAGTGCAGGCGCAGGACCTACCCCTGTTCAACGCGCTGCGCGACCTCCGCGCCGGCCTGGCCAAGGAACAGAACGTGCCGGCCTTCGTGATCTTCCACGACAGCACCCTGCGCAACATCGCCGAGCAGCGCCCGAGCAGCCTGGACGAACTGGCGCGGGTCGGCGGCATCGGCGGCAGCAAGCTGGCCCGCTACGGCCAGCAACTGCTCGACGTGGTGCACGGGCAGGGCTGAAGCGCGGCACCGGCGCCTGCAGCATCGGCACGTCGCGGCGCGGCCCGCGGCGCCGACAGGCCGGGTTCAACGTGGTATTGATAGCGTCAGCGTCACGGCGGAGCGTCTGACAGGCTCCGCCGGGCCCCTCTCTTCTGGCGGATGCCCGATGAACCGCAGCCTCCTTCTCCTCGCCTGCGCCCTGCTTGCCAGCCCGGCCCTGGCCCAGACCGTCGATGCCACCAGCGACAGCGAGGCGGCCAAGCGCAAGCTCGACCTGAGCGTGCCGCAACAACCGATCACCTACGCCGATCCCGGCACCAAGGCCGATCCGCCGGGCACCTACTACGGCGATACCAGCGGCACCTCGGCCTCGGCGCAGAAGGCGGCGGCAGCGCAGGCGCGCGCCGAGGCCCTGCAGGCGCAGGCCGACCGCTGCAACGGCGACGTGCACGGCAGCGTCGCCACCGGCATCGGCTATTCCACGCATGGCGGCAACAGCAACTACCAGGCCGCCAATCTGAATCTGTGCAAGACCTCCTACACCGACGACGGCAAGCCGCGGCAGATGGGCATCAGCATCAGCGTCGGCCGCGGCGACGGCCCGGTGTTCGGCCGCGGCTACTATCCCGGCGCCTACGGCCCGCCGCCGTTCGGCTGGTAAGCACGGCGACACCAGGGCAGCGCCAATGATCCGCTCCCGCCACGCTCGAACCGATGTACGTTGCGTCATCCCCCCACGGGGCGTTCCCGGTAACGCCCGTCGCGGCTGAAGCCGCTTCTACCGCGCACTTCCCGAAGTTGACAGCAGTGCCCGCCGGACTCCCAGGCTGGTCCGCACGCGGCCTGGAACTTTCCGACAGCGCGTGCCCCCTGTTCACATCCGCAATCGCAGCATCCCGCGGTGCGCCGTGTCGTGCCGGCACCACTGAAACCGCCCGCTCCCACGCTCGCGCTCCAGCACCCAGTCACGCAGCCAGGCCCGCTGCGTCCATTGCGCGCGGGAAACGCGCATCGACAGCCCCACTCGAGAGTGCCGCCCGTCACGGTGGTGGCTACGGGATCGACCGACTCGCCGCCGCACGCGCGACCGCCACGCATCGCGTCTACAATCGCGCTGCCTTTGTTGGCATGCCGTCCGCGGCGGCGTCACGCATCGCGTGCGCGTCGCGGCCGGTCGCCCGGCACACCTCCCCTTCATGTGGCATCGCTTCCCCCCGAGCTCACGCCATGTCCAACGTAGTCCGGCTGCACAGCGCCCGCGAACGCGAGCAGCGCCTGCACGATGACGTCCTCGATGCGGCCGAGCGCTGCATCGTCGAGAACGGCCTCGGCGCCACCACCTTCGAACTGATCGCCGGAACCGCCGAGGTTTCCTGCAGCGCGGTGCGTCGGCAGTTCGACGACAAGCGCAGCCTGGTCCAGGCGCTGATGGAACGCGGCTACGAGCGTGCGATCCGCACCATGTGGCTGCTGCAACCGCCGCCGCACCAGGACGCCACCACCTTCATCGCCGGCGCATTGGAAGACTGGCTGGTGGCCGATGCCAACCAGCGGCGGCGGCGCCTGGATCTGGAGATGGACCTGGCCGCCGCACGCGACCCCGAACTGGCGCAGTACGCGCGCCGGCTCAACGTGTCCCTGGTGCAGAACCTCGGCGACCTGCTGCGGCGCATGCTGCGCGACCACGGCTGGAGCGGCAGCGAAGCCGAATTCCAGGCCCGCGTCTACGCGGTCGCGGCGATGTGCGGCGGCCTGCACATGATGATGACCACCGGCGTGGAGCTCAACCGCATGCATCTGCAGTTGATCCTGAGCGAGAGCCTGGCCGGGATCTTCAGCACGGCGCAGGCCTGACGCCGTCGTCCGCCGCGCCCTCCGCCCTGACGCTCGTCCACCCCCATCACCGAAGTGACCGGGATCCTGATGCGCCCTGCGGACACAGACGCCGGCGCTGCGCTCTGCACGAGGCGGCATGAGGCCGAGCGGCGTCATCCGCGAAACGACCCTGACCTGATCCCCGGCAGCACTCGGCGTCGATGCACTGCTGCCGTCACAAGCAGGAGGTCACCCTGGACGATGATCGGCGCCGGAGCAAGCGACCCACCGCGAGCGACGCTCAGGCAAGCGGCGCTGGCGCGTGCATGCCCTCCGCTGCGGCACGCAGCGCCTGAGCGATGTGCTGCAGCGTCCTGGAACGGACCGCGACATGCTGCCAGTACAGCGGCACGTCGAGCCAGCGCTGCGCATCGACGACCACGATCTGCCGCTGCCGCAGCGCGGCCACGAGCATCTGCTCCGGCGCCAGGCACCACCCCAGTCCACGCGCGGCGGCCTCGACGAAACCGATGGAGGTCGGCAGGTAGTGGATCGGCGGGCTCAGCCGCGCGCGGGTGATGCGGCGCACGAACCGCTCTTGCAGCGCGTCCTTGCGGTTGTAGACGATCATCGGGGCGCGGGCCAGCGCCGCCGCATCCAGGCCGTCGGCAAAGTAGCGGGCGAAAAACGCCGGCGAGGCGATCGCACGGTAGCGCATCGCGCCCAGCGCCAGCACATTGCAGCCCTGCAACGCTCTGCCGACGGAGGTGACGGCGCCGAGCACCGCACCGCTGCGCAGCAACTCCAGCGTGTGGTCCTGGTCGTCCACCTGGATATCGAACAGGTAGCCATGCGCGTCGTGCAGCGCCGCCAGCGCATCCAGGAACCAGGTCTGCAGCGAGTCGTCGTTGACGGCGATGGCGATGCTGCGTGCCACTGCACTGCTCGCAGGCGCGGGCAACAGGTCGGCCACCGCCTCGGCCTCCAGCACCTGCATCGGCCGCACGCTGCGCAGCAGGCGCTCCCCGGCGGGGGTCGGCCGGCATGGAGCCTGGCGCACGATCAGCACCTGGCCAAGCCGGTCTTCCAGTGCCTTGATCCGCTGCGAGACCGCCGACGGCGTCAGCGCCAGGCGGCGCGCGGCGGCCTCGAAACTCCCTTCTTCCAGGACGGCGGCGAAGGCGGACAGTTGAGGGTGGAGCAAATCCATGGCGGTTATGCGGATTAGAGATTCTTCAGAGCGTACAGAAAAACGAGTTTGGCTAATCACAGCGACGCGTGCAGCATGCTCGCCTCATGTCCCAGGACCTCATCGCTATGTGGCTGCACGCACTGTTGGCAGGCCTCGTCGCCGGCGCCGGCCTGATCGTCGCCATCGGCGCGCAGAACGCCTTTGTGCTGCGCCAGGGACTGCAGCGTCGGCATGTCGGCCTGGTCGTGGCCGTGTGCGCCGCCAGCGACATCGCGCTGATCGTCCTCGGCGTGTCCGGCATCGGTGCCGTGGTGGACGCCTGGCCGGGCGTGCTGCAGGGATTGCGCTTCGGCGGTGCGGCCTTTCTCGGCGCATACGCGCTACTTGCGGCACGACGCGCCTGGCGCGGCACTGGCGGCCTGCTGGCGCACAGCGAGGATCAGCGGAGCTGGCAACGCGTCCTACTGACCTGCCTGGCCTTCACCTTCCTCAATCCGCATGTCTACCTGGACACCATGGTGCTGCTGGGCAGCCTCTCCACGCGCTACCCGGGACAACTGCGCTGGGCGTTCGCACTCGGCGCCTGCCTGGCCAGCGCGACCTGGTTCAGCAGCCTGGGCTACGGCGCGCGGTTGCTGCAGCCGGTGTTCCGCAAGCCCGCTGCATGGCGGTTGCTGGATGCAGCGGTCGCGCTGTTCATGCTGGGGTTGTGCCTCGGGTTGCTCCTGCAGCCTTTGGGGTGAGCGATCGGGTGCGTTGGCTGCCAACCAGTGCGACTGGCCACGCTTGCAGCTTTCGCGCAATGGCGGAAGTGAATGCAGCAAGCCGACGACCACGCAATCCCGACAAGGAAGCAGCGCACCTCGCGTTGAATTCAGGAGTGATGTCCGAAGCTGGCGAAAAAACCGCCAAAAGCGACGCGTGACCCGCTGAGCGGAGTGGTGGGCCGTGATGGATTCGAACCATCGACCAAAAGATTAAAAGTCTTCTGCTCTACCGACTGAGCTAACGGCCCAAAACAAGACCCCGGCGTTGCACCGGGGCGCGTAGTCTACCCCAGCACGGGGCGTTTCGCGAAATCAGGCGTAGCGGGTCGGGTCGGCGACGCCGGCGTCGGCGAAGCCGGCCGCGCGCAGGCGGCAGGCATCGCAGTGGCCGCAGGCGCGGCCGGCGTCATCGGCGCGGTAGCAGGACACGGTCAGGCCGAAGTCCACGCCCAGGCGCACGCCTTCGCGCACGATGTCCGCCTTGCTCATGTGCTGCAACGGCGCATGCACGCGCAGCCCGGCACCCTCCACGCCGGCCTTGGTCGCCAGGTTGGCCAGGGTCTGGAACGCGTCGATGAACTCGGGGCGGCAATCGGGATAGCCGGAATAGTCCACGGCGTTGACCCCGCAGAAGATGTCGGCCGCGCCCAGCACCTCGGCCCAGCCCAGCGCCACCGACAGCATGATGGTGTTGCGCGCCGGCACATAGGTGACCGGGATGCCGTCGCCGCCGGCGTCCGGCACCTCGATGTCGTCGGTCAGCGCCGAGCCGCCGATGCTGCGCAGGTCGACGTTGACGGTCTTGTGTGCCACCGCGCCGAGCGCCGAGGCAACACGCGCGGCGGCGTCCAGTTCGGAGGTGTGGCGCTGACCGTAGCGCACGCTCAAGGCATGCACCGCGAAACCCTGCGCACGGGCGATGGCGACGACGACGGCGGAGTCCATGCCACCGGAGAGAAGGACGACGGCGTTTTTCATCTGGGTGCCGGGAGTGGGGAATGGGGAAACGGGAATGGGAAAAGCGTAGCAGTCAGGCTGCACCGGGAAGATCGAAGGTCTTCGAGAAGCGAAAGCGGATCAGGTAGAGCCACGCCTACCTCGCGGCGCTCTCCGATTCCCGTTTCCCCATTCCCGATTCCCAGCTGCGCGCCAGCGCGCAGCTACCGCCCCGGCTCGTCGTTCCACAGCAGCTTGTGCAACTGCATCTGGAACCGCACCGGCAGGCGGTCGGCGACGATCCAGTCGGCCAGGTCGCGCGCGGTCAGTTCGCTCTTGCTCGGCGAGAACCAGACCGTGCAGCGGGTGTCCAGCCGGTGTTCGGCGACCACGCTGCGCGCCCACTCGTAGTCGGCGCGGCCGCACAGGACGAACTTGATCTGGTCGCGCGCGGTCAGCAGCGGCAGGTTCTCCCAGCGGTTGCGGTGCGCTTCCTGCGACGCCGGTGTCTTGATGTCGAGCACCCGCGACACGCGCGGGTCGACCTCGGCGATGTCCAGCGCGCCGGAGGTCTCCAGCGACACGTCGTAGCCGGCGTCGCAGAGGCGCTGCAGCAGCTGCAGGCAGCGCTTCTGCGCCAGCGGTTCGCCGCCGGTGACGCAGACGTGGCGAACGCCGTGGCGCGCCACCTCCTCCAGGATCGCGTCGATGTCCCACCACTGCCCGCCATGGAAGGCGTAGGCGGTGTCGCAGTAGCTGCAGCGCAGCGGGCAGCCGGTCAGGCGCACGAACACGGTGGGCCAGCCGGCGCTCTCGGCTTCGCCCTGCAGCGACAGGAAGATCTCCGTCAGCTTCAGGCGGGGCAGCGGGCTTTGGACGATATCGCTGGGAACGGCGGCCATGGCGGGAGAAAGATGCTCCCGCGACGGCGGCGGCAGCGTTAGGGGCTCAGCGCAGTTGCTGGCCGAGACGGATCGACTGCAGGCGGTCCTGCGCGGTCCGCGCGGCATCGGACCCAGGATACTTCGCGCCGACCTGCTGCAGGGTCTGCTCGGCATCCTGGACGCGGCCTTCGCCGTACTGGGACAGGCCCAGCTTGAGCAGCGCGCCCGGCGCCTTGTCGTGGGTCGGATAGCGGCCGATCAGGTCCTGGAACTGGGCCTCGGCCAACTGGAAGTTCTTGGTGGCGTAGTAGCTCTCGCCCAGCCAGTACAGCGCGTTCGGCGCATACACGCCGTTCGGGTAGGCCTGCAGGAAGTTCTGGAACAGGTTCGCCGAGTCGGCGTACTTGCCCGCCTTCAGGGCATCGAAGGCGACATTGTAGGCGGCCCGCTCGTCACCCGCGGCGGCGAGGGTGCCGGCGTCGCCGTGCACCGACGGCGGCGGCTCGGCGACCGCGGACGGCTTGCCTCCAGGCGCGGCCGGCGCGACAGCCGGTGCGGTGCCATTGGCCGGCGGCAGCGACGGCGTCGCCCCTGCCCCTGCACCACTCTCCAGCCTGCCCACGCGGCCATCCAGGTCCAGGTACTGGTCCTTGATCTGCTGCTTGAGCTGGTCGTTGCTGTGCTGCAGTTGTTCGATCGTGGCTTCCATCGACTGCATCTGCGTGCGCAGCTGGTTGAGCTGGTTCAGGATGTCGGTGTTGGCCTGGGTATTCATGGCCTGCTGCTCGAGCGCGGAAACGCGGTCGGCCAGGCTTGCGCGCTGCGCATGAGCCGGCGCGGCGGCCACGAGGGCCGCCGCGACGATCATCGATGTAAGGACACCGATACGCATCTTTTCTTACTGCGCCGTGTAGACGATCTCGACGCGACGGTTCTGCGACCAGCAGGACTCGTTCGACTCGGTGCAGACCGGACGCTCTTCGCCGTAGCTGACCACGGTCAGCTGCGCAGCCGAGCCACCGTTGGCCTGCAGCGCCGAGGACACGGCGTTGGCACGACGCTCGCCCAGGCCCATGTTGTACTCGCGCGAACCACGCTCGTCGGTGTTGCCCTGCAGGGTGATGCGCGAGGACGGACGGTCACGCAGGTACTTGGCGTGGCAGGCCATGATCGCCTGGAACTCCGGCTTCACGGTGTCCTTGTCCAGGTCGAAGTAGACCACGCGCTGACGCAGGCAGGAATCGGTGTCCAGGTCGCCCGGGCCGTACAGACCGGAGGTCGACGGGCCGGTCGGGGCGGTGGTACCGGTGGTGCCGGTGGTGTCGGTCTGGGGCTGTTCCTTGACCTTCTTGGCGCAGCCGGCCAGAGCTGCAACGGACAACAGCGAAACAAGCAGAACGCGGGTGGTCTTGTTCATGGCGATACCTTGTGGCTCCTGGGCCGATGAGGGGTTCAACAGCGAAATATTAACACCAAACTTACATGTCAACGTGCGGTGCGATACGGCGACCAGGACGGCTCGCGCACGTCGCCATCGGCGAGCACCAGGCGCTGCCGCACGCGGGCATCGGCCGAGACCGCGTACAGCACGCCACGGCCGCCTTCACGCGCCGCATACAGCACCATGCTGGCGTTGGGGGCGAAGCTCGGCGACTCGTCCAGCGAACCGGTCGACAGCGTGCTCCAGCGCGGCGAACCCAGGCTGCGGTCCATCATCGCGATCTTGTAGGTGTTGCCGCTGCCCTGGGCCACGACCAGCTTGTTGCCGTCGTAGGACACGCTCGGGGTCGCGTTGTAGTTGCCCTGGAAAGTGATGCGGGTGGCGCTGCCGCCGGTGGCCGGCACCTGGTAGATCTGCGGGCGGCCGCTGCGGTCGGAGGTGAAGTAGATGCTGTTGCCGTCCGGCGCCCAGGTCGGCTCGGTGTCGATACCGAAGTGGTTGGTCAGCTGGGTCAGCTGCTTGCTGCCCAGATCCATCACGTAGATCTCCGGGTTGCCGCTGCGCGACAGCGCCAGCGCCAGCTTCTTGCCGTCCGGCGAGAACGACGGGGCGCCGTTGATGCCGCGGAAGCTGGACACCAGCTGGCGCGCACCGGTGGCGATGTCCTGGATGTAGATCGACGAGTTGCCGCGCTCGAAGCTCACGTAGGCCAGCTTCTTGCCGTCCGGGCTCCAGTTCGGCGACAGCAGCGGCTCGGCCGAGCGGACGATGGTCTGCGGGTTGTAGCCGTCGGAGTCGGCGACCATCAGCGCATAGCGCATCGCCCCGCCCTTGCCGCTGGCGGTGACGTAGGCGATGCGGGTCCAGAACGCGCCGCGCACGCCGGTGATCTTCTCGTAGATGGCGTCGGCCATCTGGTGGGCGACGTCGCGCATGGCGTTGGCGCGGGCGGTCATGGCCAGGCCGAGCATGCGCTCGCCCTTGCCCACGTCGAACAGTTCGTACTCGACGCGATAGGCGCCTTCGCCGGCATCCATCACCCGGCCGACGACCAGGTAGCTCTGCTTCAGCGCACGCCAAGTGGCGAACTGCACCTCGCTGCCGCGGGTCGGACGCTCCACGATCTGCGATTCGGGCAGGTTGCGGAACTGGCCGGAGCGATCCAGGTCGGCGCGGACCACCGCGGCGACGTCGGTGCTCGGCGGGGTCGCCGATCCCTGGTACGGCATCGGCACGACAGTGATCGGGGTCGCCGAGGCATTGCCGCCGACGATGTCGATTTCCAGGCCCTTGTCCTGCGCGGACGCGGCGAGAGGCAGCAACAGGGCGGTGAGAACGGCAAGCCAGCGCGGCAGTTTCTTCATGGGTCGCTCAGCAGGATCGGAAAGGCGCAAGAGATAGCAATGCGCGGGTGAACGTATTCGCAATCATGAACCATCGCCGTGTGAAGCCGATGGCAGGACGCAGCACATTATCGCCCATCGCATGTCGGGTGGATGGCGCGCGCGCGCGATGCGGCGCCAGCCGCCTGGGTCATTGGTCCTGGGCGGTGAAGTTGAAGGTCAGGTTGCGCGCGAACACGGACTCGAAGCCACGGTAGGGCAACGGCTGGGCGCGCAGCACCGCGGCCTCGATCGAGCGGCGACCGGCCTCGTCGTAGGGACAGTCGGGGCTGACCTTGGCCTGCATGACCTGGCCACCTGGGATCTGGGTGATCGAGATCTTGCACTTCTGCCCCAGCGGCACCGAGTCCGGGCGCACCCACTGGCTCAGCACCGCCTGCTGGATCGCCGCAGCGTACTTGGCCTGCAGGTCGGTATTGGTGCCGTTCTGGCCCGGCGCCTGCTGCGGCGTGGTGGCCGCGGCCGCCGACGCCTTCTTGGCGTTCAGGTCGGCGATCTGCTGCAGCTTCTGCTGCGCCAGTTGGGCCTCGCGCTCCAGCTTCTCGCGCTGCTTGCGGATGTCGGCGATCTTCTTCTGCCGCTCCTCTTCCTGCTGCGCGGCCAGGCGCTGCTTCTGCTCGGCCTCCTGCTGGCGCTTCTGCTCGGTCAGGTCGATCTGTTCCTGGCGGCGCTTGGCCTCCTGCTCCTGCTTCTCCTTTTCCTGGGAGATCGCGGTGCGGGTGGCGCGGTCCTGGTCGACCTTGTCGGGCACCGGGACGAAGTCCTGCGCCTTCTGCTGCTGTGGGGTCGGCGCCTGCTGCGGCTTGGGCGTGGGCAGCGGCTGCGGCGGCGGCACCGTGTCTTCTTCGGCGACGTCCTTGACCGGTTCGGGCAGCGGTTCGGGCAAGGGCTTGGGCGCGTCCTTCACCGCCTTCTGCGCCGAGCGCACGTCGGCGGCCGAGACCACCAGCGAGGCCTCGACCATCGGCGAACCGGCGGCGGGTTCGACCTGGCGCACCGGCGACCACCACCAGGCCAGGAAGAACAGCAGTGCGATCAGCACGTGCACGCCCACCGCCAGCGCGATGCCGTACATCAGGCCGTCGTTGTCGCCCCTGGCCAGCGGCGGTCGGTTTTCGGCTTCAGCGCGCATTGTTTCCGGGCTGACTCATCAGGCCGACCTTGGGCACGCCGGCCTGCTGCAGCATGACCATGGTGTCCATGACCAGTTGGTAGTTCGAGGTGCCGGGCGCGGCGACGAACACCGGCACGTCCTTGTTCTGGCCGACGAAGGCCTGGATCTTCGCCTTCAGCTCCGGCGCGGCGATCTTCTCCGGCTTGCCGTCCTGCAGGGTCAGGGTATAGCGGCCTTCGGCGTCGACGGCGACGATCACCGGATCCTTCTTGCTCTCCACCGAGCGCGCGGTGGAATCGGGCAGGTCCACGTCCACGCTCAGGCTGAGCAAGGGCGCGGTGACCATGAAGATGATCAGCAGCACCAGCATCACGTCGATGTACGGCACGACGTTGATCTCGGACTTGAGCTTGCGGCGCTTGCGGCGGGAAATGGCGGCAGTCATGCGGGAATCCTGGGAGTCGTGGACAGGCGGGCGACGCTCAGTCGCCGCTGGCCTGGCGCTGCAGGATGGAGCTGAACTCTTCGGAGAAGGTCTCGAAGCGCACGGCCAGGCGCTCGACCCGGGTGGTGAAGCGGTTGTAGGCCCACACCGCCGGGATCGCCACGAACAGGCCGATGGCGGTGGCGAACAGCGCCTCGGAGATGCCCGGCGCGACCGCGGCGATGCCCGCCTGCTGGCCGCTGTTGATCATGTCGTGCATGGTCACCATGATGCCGAACACGGTGCCGACAAGGCCCACGTACGGGGCGGTGGAGCCGATGTTGGCGAGCAGTTCCAGGTTGCGCTCCAGGCGGTCGACCTCGCGCGCGTAGGTGGCGCGCATCGCCCGCTGCGCGCCTTCCAACTGAATGCGTGCGTCGAGCCGGCGCTTGTCGCGCAGGCGGGTGAATTCGCGGAACCCGGCCTCGAAGATCGCCTCCAGCCCGCCGACCACGCGGTTGCGGTCGGTGGCGCCGGCATAGAGCTTGCTCAGGTCGGTGCCGGACCAGAAGCGGTTCTCGAAGTCGTCGGCCTCGCGGTTGGCGTCCTTGAACACCTTGCCTTTGCGGAAGATGATGACCCAGCTGATCAGCGAGCCGAGCAGCAACAGCAGCACGATCACCTTGACCGGCAGGCTGGCCTTGACCATCAGGTCCAGGTAGTTGATGCCGCCATGGGCGGCGGTGCTGGCGACGGCCTGGGTGGCGGTCTGGGTCACGTCCTGCGGCAGCGCCTCCACCACCGTGTCCTGCAGGGCCAGGAGCAATGCGATCATCCGTCGTTCCTCAGTAATTCGGCTTCAGTGATTTCAAGAACTTTCAATGCATCGTGCAGCGCGTCGTCCATGCCGCGCGGGCGGAAGCTGTCGGCGCTGAGCGCGGCCACCCGCACCTGCGCGCGCAACAGCAGCTCCCCGTCGTCGCGGCGGATCGACTGCGCGAACACCAGGCTGGCGCGCTTGCATTGCGACAGCGCGACGCCGACCTGCAGGGAATCGTCCAGGCGTGCCGGGCGCAGGAAGTCGAGCTGCATCGCGCGCACCGCGAACACCAGATCGTGTTGCAGGCGCAGACGCTCCTGACCATACCCCAGCGCCCGCAACCACTCCGTGCGCGCCCGCTCCAGGAAGGCCACGTAGCGCGCGTGGTAGACCACGCCACCGGCGTCGGTATCTTCCCAGTAGACGCGTGTCGGCCAACTGAATAGCCGGGAATCGGGAACAGGGAATGGGGAATGGGCAGTCAAGAGCGGCGCTCCTGTCGATAGCTGGGTAACCAGAACATCCTAGAACAGCGCTCCCGATTCCCCATTCCCGATTCCCAACTCCCGGTGCTTGGGCTGCAGGCCCAAGTGCAGATAGGCCTTGTTGGTGGCCATGCGGCCGCGGGCGGTGCGGATCAGGTAGCCCTGCTGGATCAGGTAGGGCTCGATCACGTCCTCCAGGGTGCCGCGCTCCTCCGACAGCGAGGCGGCCAGCGACTCGACGCCGACCGGGCCGCCGTCGAAGTACTCGATGATGGTGCGCAGCATGCGCCGGTCCAGCTCGTCGAAGCCCTCGGCGTCGACCTTGAGCATCTGCGTGGCGGCCTGCGCCACGGCCAGGTCGATCTGCCCGCCGGCGCGGACCTGGGCGAAGTCGCGGACCCGCCGCAGCAGGCGGTTGGCGATGCGCGGGGTGCCGCGCGCGCGGCGCGCGATCTCGGCGCAGCCGTCGGCGTTGCAGGCGATGCCGAGGATGCTGGCGGAGCGGCGCACGATCTGCGCCAGCTCGTCCGGGGTGTAGAAGGCCAGGCGCTGGACGATGCCGAAGCGGTCGCGCAAGGGCGCGGTCAGCAGGCCGGCGCGGGTGGTGGCGCCGATCAGGGTGAACGGCGGCAGATCGATCTTGATCGAGCGCGCGGCCGGGCCCTCGCCGATCATGATGTCGATTTGGAAGTCTTCCATCGCCGGGTACAGCACTTCCTCGACCACCGGCGACAGGCGGTGGATCTCGTCAATGAACAACACGTCGTGCGGCTGCAGGTTGGTCAGCAGCGCGGCCAGGTCGCCGGCCTTCTCGATCACCGGTCCGGAGGTGACCCGCAGATTGACCCCCAGCTCGTTGGCGATGACGTGGCTGAGCGTGGTCTTGCCCAAGCCCGGCGGCCCGAAGATCAGCACATGGTCCATCGCCTCCCCGCGCGCCTTGGCCGCCTCGATGTAGATCGACAGCTGCTCGCGCACCGGCTGCTGGCCGAGATAGTCGTCCAGCCGCTTGGGGCGGATGCTGGCCTCGGCCGCGTCATCCTCGCGGGTGGCGCTGCTGGCGATGATGCGGTCCATGGAAAGCCGGGATTGGGGAATCGGGAATGGGGAATCGAGCGGACAATAGTAGCGGTTGGCGGCACGACTGGCGCCTACTTTGATGGTCGCCGCCTGGTTTCAGGCCAGACGCCGCGGCAGTTGCCTTTCCCTGTTCCCCATTCCCGCCTCCCCATTCCCAAGGCCGCGACGACGTCGTGGCCTCAAATCTCCACCTGCGCGCCCAGTTCCACCAGGCGGTTGCCGGGGATGCGGAAGAAGCCGGTGGCGGGGGCGGCGTTGCGGTGCATGACTGCGAACAACTTGTCGCGCCAGATCGGCATGCCGCGGTTGGCGCTGGCCACGATGGTCTCGCGGCTGGCGAAATAGGTGGTGTCCATAGGGTCGAAGTAGATCCCGCCCTGGTCGCAGGAGCGCATCAGCGCCAGCGGCACGTCCGGGGTCTCCATGAAGCCGAAGCGCACGTAGACGCGATAGAACTCGTCGCCGATCGCGTCGATCTTCAACCGCTGCCCGGCAGCCGCGTACGGCACCTGCAGGGTTTCGACGGTCAGGAACACGTTGCGCTCGTGCAGCACCTTGTTGTGCTTGAGGTTGTGCATCAGCGCGTGCGGCACCACCATCGGGTCGGCGGTCAGGAACACCGCGGTGCCAGGCACGCGCACCGGCGGCGCCAGCATCAGCCCGGGCAGGAAGGTGTCGAGCTTGATGCCGTCCTTGCGGATCTCGTCGTGCAGCAGCTTGCGGCCGCGGCGCCAGGTGCGCATCAGGGTGAACAGGATCAGGCCCAGCAGCAGCGGGAACCAGGCACCGTCCAGGAACTTGATGATGTTGGCGTAGAAGAACGCGCAGTCCACGGCCAGGAAGACCAGGGCGAACAGCCACAGCAGCGGCGCCGGCACGCGCGGATTGGCGCGCGCGTAGATGACCATCAGCACGGTGGTGATCAGCATGGTGCCGGTGACCGAGACGCCGTAGGCGGTGGCCAGCGAGGTGGAGTCGCCGAAGCCGATCACCGCCACCACCACCAACGCCAGCAGGCACCAGTTCACCGCCGGCACGTAGATCTGGCCGATCGTGGAGTGCGAGGTGTGGCGGATGTGCATGCGCGGGATGTAGCCCAGCTGCATGGCCTGGCTGGCCACCGAGTAGGCGCCGGTGATCAGCGCCTGCGAGGCGATCACCGTGGCCGCGGTGGCCAGCACGATCATCGGGTACAGCGCCCACTCCGGCACCGCCTCGTAGAACGGGTTGCTGACTGCCGCAGGATCGCGCAGCACCAGCGCGCCCTGCCCCAGGTAGGTCAGGGTCAGCATCGGCAGCACCACGCACTGCCACGAGCGGCGGATCGCCTTGGCGCCGAAATGGCCCATGTCCGCGTACAGCGCCTCGCCGCCGGTCACCGCCAGCACCACCGCACCGAGCACGAACACCGCGTGCCAGTTGTGTTCGGCGAAGAAGCGCACGCCCCACCACGGGTTCAGCGCGTGCAGCACTTCCGGCGCGCGGGTCATGTTGTAGACGCCGATCGCGCCCAGCGCCACGAACCAGACCAGGGTGATCGGCCCGAACGCCTTGCCCACCCGCTCGGTGCCGTAGCGCTGGGCCATGAACAGCATGCCCAGCACCACCAGGGTGATCGGCACCACGAACGGCTCCAGTTTGGGTGCGGCCACCTCCAGGCCTTCCACCGCCGACAGCACCGAGATGGCCGGGGTGATCACGCCGTCGCCGAAGAACAGCGAGGCGCCGAAGATGCCGAGGATGCCGACCACGTACATCGAGCGCGAGCCGCCCGGCAGGGTCCGCTGCGCCAGCGCGGTCAGCGCCATGATGCCGCCCTCGCCGTCGTTGTCGGCGCGCATGATCACGGTGACGTACTTGACCGTGACCACCAGCATCAGCGCCCAGAACACCAGCGACAGGATGCCCAGCACGGTGTCGTGGTCCGGGGTCAGCCCGTAGTGCGGCGAGAACGCTTCCTTGAGCGTGTACAGCGGACTGGTGCCGATGTCGCCGAAGACCACGCCGATGGCGGTCAGCATCACCCCAAAGCCCGTCTTGGCGTGCGGATCGTGGCTGCCCGGGCGGGCGGCGGAACTGGAGGAGCTGGACATGGTGGGAAGAGTAGCGCCAGAACGTGAAGAAAGAGCGGGGAGCCGAGCCGACCCGAGGTCAGCGCAGCGCCGCCTGCAGGGCCTTGCGGATCACCGTGGCGACCTCGTCGCCGTCGGCGGCGGCGTCGCGCGCCATCTTCGCCGCCTCGGCCGGCTTGTAGCCGAGCTGCTGCAGGGCCACCGTGGCCTCGGAGACCGCGTCGGTACCCAGTTGTCCGGTCACCGGCGCACCGCCGCTGAAGTCGGCCGCGCGGTCGCGTAGTTCCACCACCATGCGCTCGGCGGTCTTCTTGCCGATACCGGGGATGCGGGTCAGCGCGGTGACGTCGGCGGCGGTGATCAGCCGCGCGAACTCGTCGACGCTGACCCCGGACAGCACCGCCAGCGCGATCTTCGCGCCGATCCCGCTGACCCGCTGCACATCCCGGAACAGCCGCCGCTCGCCCTCGCGCAGGAAGCCGTACAGCGACACGCTGTCCTCCTTCTGCGCATAGTGGGTGAACAGGATCACGTCGCGGCCGACATCGGGCAGGTCGTAGAAGGTGCTCATCGGCGCCTCCAGCTCATAGCCCACCCCGCCCACGTCGATCACCAGCCACGGCGGCTGCTTGTAGGCCAGGATCCCGCGCAGACGGCCGATCATTGGGCGCCTCGTGCGAGGCGCCGGGATTGGGGAATGGGGAATGGGGAATGGGCAAAGCGGGTGGCCGCTTCACCGCTTCTGCTGTTCCGATTCCCGATTCCCGACTCCCGATTCCCAGCCTTTGTCATTTTCTACTCCACGCCTGCTGCGTGCTGACGCCCAGGCGCTGCGCGGTGGCGCGCACGTGGGCATGGGTGATGGCGACGGCCAGTGCGTCGGCGGCGTCGGCCTGAAGTTTGCCGGTCAGGCTCAGCATGAGACCGACCATGTGTTGCACCTGCTGCTTCTCCGCCGCGCCCTTGCCGACCACGGCGAGCTTGATCTCCTTGGCGGCGTACTCGTGCACCGGCAACTCGCGCAGCACCGCCGCGCAGATCGCCGCGCCGCGGGCATGGCCGAGCTTCAGTGCCGCGTCGGCGCTCTTGCCCATGAACACGCGTTCGATCGCCACTTCCTGCGGCCGGTACTCCTCGATCAGCGCATCCAGCCCGTGCAGCAGGCGCTTGAGCCGCAGGGCGAAGTCGCCCTCGCCCAGCAGTACCAGCGGCGCGTGGTGCACGTGGCGGGTACGGCCGGCCGCGTCCACGTCGATGATGCCCACGCCGGTGCGCTGCGAGCCGGGGTCGATGCCGAGGATGCGGGTGGAGCCGGGATTGGGGAATCGGGAATCGGGAATCGTGAAAGCAGCGCCCGTGCGGGCAGAGATGCCCGTGGCAGCCATCGACGTCGGCGATGCCTCCGGCACCGGCACGACGCCGCTCCGGGTTCCGGGTCTTGGGCCCCGGGCCCCGGGTTTCATGATGTCAGCCCCCGTCACTCAGCGCGGCCTGGTCGACGTTGGAATAGACGTTCTGCACGTCGTCCAGGTCTTCCAGCATGTCCAGCAGCTTGCGCACCTGCACCGCGGTGTCGCCGTCCACGGCAATGTCGTTGTCGGCGCGGAAGGTGATTTCGGCATGGTCGGCGGACAGGCCGGCCGCGTCCATGGCGTCCTTGACCGCCTGGAACGCCTCCGGCGCGGTCAGCACGTCGATCGCGCCGTCCTCGGGGTAGACCACGATGTCGTCGGCGCCGGCCTCGATCGCCGCCTCGGTGATCTTCTCCTCGTCGGCGCCGGCGGCGAAGCTGAGCACGCCCAGGCGCTTGAACATGAAGGCCACCGAGCCGTCGGTGCCCATGTTGCCGCCGCACTTGCTGAAGGCATGGCGCACGTCGGCCACGGTGCGCACGCGATTGTCGGTCAGGCAGTCGACGATCACCGCCACCCCGCCCGGGGCGTAGCCCTCGTAGCGCACTTCCTCGTACTCCACGCCTTCCAGTTCGCCGGTGGCCTTCTTGATCGCGCGCTCGATCACGTCCTTGGACATGTTCGAGGCCAGCCCCTTGTCCATCGCCACGCGCAGCCGCGGGTTGTTGGACGGATCGCCGCCGCCGGCGCGCGCGGCGACGCCGATCTCGCGGATGATCTTGGTGAAAATCTTGCCGCGCTTCGCATCGGATGCGTTCTTGCGGGCTTCGATCGAGGGGCCTCTACCCATGGGGCGTTCCGGACAGTTGTAAGGACAAGACGCGGATTTTACCTGATGCCGCGCACATCCCGCGGCCCGGCCGCGCCGACGACCGACCGCGCGTGCGACCGGCGCATGCCGCCCGTTCCCCGGCCGGCGCCCACTCCAGCGCGCGTCGGCCCGTGCTGCCGGTCGAACCTTGGCGGACTGTCTACCCATGCGCGCCACATCGCTGCCAGAACTGTCATGCCCCACCTGGAGGCTGAACGCGTAAGTCGCGCCCGCTTTCCATCGCACCGAAAGGAGATCCCTCATGCCCCGCACCACCCCCGCCCCGTTCCTGTCGCAGGCCCTGCGCTGCCTGGGCCTGCTCGCCCTTGCCGCCCCGGGCCTGGCCAGCGCCCAGACCGATGCCTTCCGGGGCCGCTACAACGCCGGCGTCACCACCTATGCGATCAGCGGCCAGGAACCCCGCGCGACGGGCAAGTACCCGGTCTACGTGCATATCGGCGGGACCGGGGAGAACTACCAGAGCAACTGGGCGATGGCCGCGGTGAATGCCGCCGCGGCCAAGGGCTTCGTGGCGGCCTCGGTGGAGTACGACAACGCCAGCTTCGGCAGCTGCGGCGTCATCGGCAACCGCGCCAAGGCCATCTTCGACGCGCAGAACATCAACAGCGCCATCGCCCAGCTCTGCGCCCGCGACAAGGCCGATTGCTCCAAGGGCGTGGTGACCGGCGGGCTCAGCCAGGGCTCGATCATCTCGGTGATGGCGCACGACTACGATCCCCGGGTCGCCGCCTCGTTCGGCCAGGGCACCGGTACGACCTACACCGCCTACTACAACCTGGCCTCCTGCATCGCCGACGGCAACCACAGCCTGCCGTCCGATCGCCTGCGCATCATCAACGGCGAGCGCGACATGTTCGTCGGCGGCACCGAGAACGTCGCCCGCACCCAGGCGCAACTGGTCACCGGCCTGCGCTGCGACGGGCAGCAGTCGTGCTTCCGCAGCAACGGCAGCGGCTGGTACGTCGTCAAGGACCGGGAGGTGCAGGACCTCTACGCCGACCACTGCTTCATGGGCTTCGGCGGCTATCCAGGCACCCAGTGCACGGGCGTGCTGGTCGACGGCAACTACCGCAGCGGCACCGCCGCCTGGGCGCTCAACCCCACGCTGGACTGGTTGAAGACCTTCGTGACGCCCTGAGCGGCGGCATCGCCTGTGCCGGCGCCAAGGCGGTCGGGCGGACACCGCGACGCGGCGCCGGCCACCGCCGCCGCCGGACGCTCGATGTCTGGCGACCGGCTCAGGCGGCGAAGCGGCCGTCGCGCAGGAAGGCGGCGGTCTGCCGCGCGGCCTGCGCCGAGAACAGCAGGCCGCTGTGGCTGGCGCGCACCCGGCAGTGATCGCCCAGGCCGGGCACGCGGGTCTCGGCCAGGGCCACGCTGCCGTCGGACTCCGGCCCCAGCGCGACAAAGCGTGCGCCCAGCCCGCGCGCCACGGTGCCGGCGACCACGCCGACCTCGGCCAGCCCGTCCCAGCGCGCCACACCCTGCTGCAACAGCGCCGCGCTGCGACCCAGCGCCAGTCCGAGCCGCCGTTGCGCCAGGGCGCGCGCGGCGGCACTGCCGGCCAGCGGGCTGCCCAGGCACACCACCCGGGTCACCGGCAGCGAGGGCACCTCCCGCAAGGCCTGCAAGGCGATCAGGCCGCCGAGGCTATGCCCGACCAGCGCCACCGGACCGGTGGCTGCCATACGTTCGATGCGGGCGTGCAGCCGTGGGAGCGCAGCCTCGGCGCCGCCGAACGCGGTCGAATAGCCGAAGCTGGCGACGCGCCAGCCATCGCGGCGCAGGCGCAACGCCAGCGGCAGCAGCCACGGCCGCGCGTTCCAGATGCCGTGCAGCAACAGCACCTGGGGCGCGGCGGCCATCGGCGACTCAGCCGCAGGTGGTACGGACGATGTGATTGCTGCCATCCAGGAACACGTTGAGCCGATCCAGGCGCAGGTCGCGGGTCACCGCCTGGCCCGGCGCGATCGGCCGCACCACGCCGGCTCCGCTCTCCTTCCAGACCCGGCTCATGGTCGCCTGGGTGGCCTCCTGGCCCACCGCCCAGGCCACGGCCTCGACGTTGCAGCGGCCATCGCCCTGCACCGTCGGCCCGGCACTGGCCGGCTGCAGCGACGCCGGTGGCGCGCACGCGGCCAGCAGCGGCACCACGGCGGCGATTCCCATCCACGGTCGGAACATGGCGTGCTCTCCTCAAGCTGGACAGGCCAGCACTGTAGCGCGCGCTCGTTGCCGCTGTGTCGACGCGGCATGCCCGGACGACGTCCGGCGGCAGGCGTCAGGCCGCGCGCGGCGGCCGGCGCAGGATGAATTCGAGATCGCGCACCTGCCCTACCGGGAATTCGTAGGTGCCGACCTTCTCGAAGCCGTAGCGCGCGTAGAACCGCTGCGCGCCCAGGTTCTCCGACCACACGCCGAGCCACAGCGTGCGCGGGCCGTCGCGCTCCAGCCAGGCCAGGGCGGTATCGAACAGCCGGGCACCCCAGCCGCCGTTCTGGTGGGCGCGCAGCAGGTACAGGCGCTTCAGTTCGCCATCGCCGGGCGTCACGTCGGGATGCGGCAGGCCGCAAGGGCCGGCGGCAGCGTGTCCGACCACCTCGCCGTCATGCTCGACCAGCCAGATCGCGTAGTCCGGATGCGCCAGCACCACCTGCGCGCGCTCGATCGAATAGGCTTCGTCGAGGAAGGCCTGCAGGTCCTGCGCAGGATACAGATGGCCGAAGGTTTCGCAGAAGGTGGCCGTGGCGATGCGGGTCACCGCCGCGGCATCGTCCGGCGTGGCGCGACGAATCAGCACGGCTCAGCGCGCCGGGTGCGCGGCATCGGCGTCGGCCTCTTCGCCGTCGCCCTCGTCTTCGTCGTCGCCTTCTTCTTCCTCGTCCTCTTCTTCCTCGTCGTCTTCCTCGTACTCGTAATCGTCCTCGCCGAAGTCCTCGCCGTCCCAACGGCCTTCCGGATCCGGCACGAACGCCAGCGGCGCGTTGGCGCCGCTGCCGGCGCGCACCAGCCAGCCGCCGAACACGCGCGCGCGCTGGGTGACGATGGCCTCCACTGCGCCCTCGTTGCCGAGGGTTTCCCACTCCAGATTGAATGCGGTCTCGCTCATGTGTCGGCCTGCGCTAGGGTTGTTGGAAGAAAGAAGTCACTGCGCCTGCGGGCGCACCTGCACGTGCACTTCGGCCAGCTGCGCGTCGGCGATCGGCGACGGCGCGTCGGTCATCAGGTCCTGCGCGCCGGTGGTCTTGGGGAACGGGATCACGTCGCGGATCGACTCGGTGCCGGCCATCAGCGCGGCGATGCGGTCGATGCCGAAGGCGATGCCGCCGTGCGGCGGCGCGCCGTAGTTCAGCGCATCCAGCAGGAAGCCGAACTTGGCGCGCGCTTCCTCGGCACCGATGCCGAGCAGCTCGAACACCGCGCTCTGCATGTCCGGACGGTGGATACGGATCGAACCGCCGCCGATCTCGTTGCCGTTGAGCACCATGTCGTAGCCGCGCGACACCGCGGTCTTGGCATGCGTGCGCAGCTCGGCGATATCGTCCACCGCCGGCGCGGTGAACGGATGATGCAGGGCCACGTAGCGCTGCGCCTCCTCGTCCCACTCGAACATCGGGAAATCGGTGACCCACAGCGGACGCCAGCCGTCGGCGACCAGATTGAAATCCTTGCCGGCCTTCAGGCGCAGCGCGCCCATGAAGTCGGAGACCTTGCCGTAGGCGCCGGCGCCGAAGAACACGATGTCGCCGTTGCCGGCACCGACGTGGGCGAGCAGCGCGGCGAACGCGGCTTCGCCGAAGAACTTCTGGATCGGCGAGCTGATCTCGCCGCTGTCGGCGATCTTGACGTAGGCCAGGCCCTTGGCGCCGTACTTGGCGGCGTGCGCGGCGTACTCGTCGATCTGCTTGCGCGACAGGCTGGCGCCGCCGGGAATGCGCAGCGCAGCGACGCGGCCGTCGGGATCGGCGGACGCGGCGCTGAACACCGCGAAGTCGCTGTCCTTGACCAGCTCGGCGACGTCGGTCAGTTCCAGGGCGATGCGCAGGTCCGGCTTGTCCGAGCCGTAGCGACGCATGGCCTCGGCCCAGGTCATGCGCGGGAATTCGGCGGCCAACTCGACGTCGACCACCTCCTTGAAGATGGCGCGGACCATGGCTTCGACGAAGTCCTGCACGTCGCGCTCGCGGACGAAGGCGAACTCCATGTCGAGCTGGGTGAACTCGAGCTGGCGGTCGGCACGCAGCGCCTCGTCGCGAAAGCAGCGCGCGATCTGGTAGTAGCGGTCGAAGCCGGCCACCATCAGGATCTGCTTGAACAGCTGCGGCGACTGCGGCAGCGCGTAGAACTCGCCCGGATGCATGCGCGCCGGCACCAGGAAGTCGCGCGCGCCTTCCGGGGTGGCCTTGGTCAGAATCGGCGTCTCGATGTCCTGGAAGCCACGCTCGTCCAGGTAGCGGCGCAGCGCCTGTACCAACTTGATGCGGGTGCGCTGCATGCGCTGCATCTCCGGGCGGCGCAGATCCAGATACCGGTACTTCAGGCGGGTTTCCTCGCCCGGGTTCTCGTGCGCGTGGAACGGCAGCGGCGCGGCCTTGTTGAGCACGGTGATGGCGGTGGCGATCACCTCGACCTTGCCGCTGCGCAGCTTGTCGTTGACCGCATGCCGCGCGCGCACCACGCCCTCGACCTGCAGCACGTCCTCGTAGCCGAGGCTGGCGGCGACCTTGAACACCTCCGCGTTCTCCGGCTCCACCATCACCTGCACGATGCCTTCGTGGTCGCGCAGGTCGATGAAGCACACGCCGCCGAGGTTGCGGGCCACGTCGGTCCAGCCGGCCAGGGTGACGGTTTGGCCGATCAGGGTCTCGTCGACCAGGCCGCAGAAGTGGGTACGCATCGCTAGCTCCAAACAGGGGGCGCCCGGCGCAGAAGGCGCCGGCAAGCCCGGTATTCTGCGGCGGCGCGTCGGCCCGGGCAAATCGCGCATGACTCATCCTGGCTTAAGTTGGCCTGCGGCTATAGTCCGCGCACCATTCACGGGGAGGAGAGAACCCATGTTGAAGCACCTTGGTGGCTGGCTGGTGATCGCCGCGCTGGCCCTGGCCAGCGCCCCGGCCGCGGCCCAGAGCGCCCGCGCCTACGCGCCGCAGGACCTGCGGCAACTGTCGGTCCCCGGGCGGGTCCGGGTGATCGAGCGCGAGTACGCCGACCAGTCGCGCGGCCGGCAGATCCCCGACGACCAGCTCGAGTTCTACCTGGACCAGATCGACCGCGGCTGGGGCTTCGGCAACATCCAGCAGGACATCGCCACCTCGCTGCGCGGCAGCGGCGGCGGCTGGCGGCAGGAACCGGGCTTCGACGGCCGCACCGTCGCCTGCTCCAGCAACGACCGCCGGCGCCAGCAATGCGCCACGCCGTTTCGCGGGCCTGCGCGACTGGTCGGCACCCTGTCCGATTCGCCCTGCATCGAAGGCCGCACCTGGGGCTCGGCGCCCGGCGTGGTGTGGGTGGACCAGGGCTGCCGTGGTCGCTTCGTCGAAGGTCGCGGCAATTGGGGCGGCAACTGGGGCGACGGCGGCGGCAGTGGCGGCGTGGCCGGCACCGTCCGCTGCGAGAGCCAGGACCAGCGCCAGCGCATCTGCCCGACCGGCTGGCGCAACGCCATGCTGGTGCGGCAGCTGTCGGACACCCGCTGCATCGAGGGCCGCACCTGGGGCTCGCGCGACGGCGCGGTGTGGGTCGACGACGGTTGTCGCGGCGAGTTCGCCCAGGGTCGCGGCGGCGGTGGCTGGGGGCCGGGCCGGCCGCCGCTGGACAGCGGCTACACGGTGACCTGCAGCAGCGACGACAAGCGCCTGCGCACCTGCGCCTGGGACCGCCGCCAGGGCCGCCCGGAACTGATCGAACAGCTGTCCGGCACCACCTGCGCGGAAGGCCGCACCTGGGGCTACGAAGGCAATTCGGTGTGGGTCAACGGCGGCTGCCGGGCACGCTTCGGGGCGCGCTGAGCCAAGGCAACGGGCCGCGTGGCGTGCTGCGCGGCCGGATGCATGGGGTGACAGGTCGACTTCAGGAGTAGCTCTTGCTCTTTTTGGCATTGACCGCGACCGGGCAAGGCTCGGTCGCGGCTGAAGCCACTCCTACGAGAGGCCGCGGGCTTGGCGCGGCCTGGCGGGACTCAGGTCGCCGCAGGCTTGGCCGCGGCAGGCGCGGCGGCAGGCGTGGCCGCCGCAGCGGGCTTGGCCGGCGCGTCGGACGTCGTCGCGGCGGCCGCGGGCTTGCTGTCCCCGCTGCTGGCCGTACTCCCCGACTCGGCCAGGTTGCGTTTCTTGTCGCCGTCCTTCTTGAAGTCGGTCTCGTACCAGCCGCTGCCGGACAGGCGGAACGCCGGCGCGGTGAGCTGGCGCTTGACCGCCGTAGCGGAACAGGCCGGACAGGTCTCCGGATCGGGATCGGACAGTTTCTGCAGGCGGTCGAAGCTGTGACCGCATGCGGCACATTGGAAAGCGTAGATCGGCATGGCGGCAAAAACGCGAGAGCAACGGAGGCGGCCAGTATGGGGGCCGCACGCCGGCTTTCAAGCGTCCCCGCTCATCACGCCGGCCCGGGCTGGGGCCGCGGCGCCGTTTCCGGCGCGCCGGCAGGCGGCGTCGGTGCGTCCGCCAACGGTGCCTCGGCCACCGGCTCGTCCGGCGCCGTCGGTGCCTGCGCCGACGCGGGATCGGTCGGCGCGGCCGGCGCCGCCTCCAGCGGGCTGACATCGAACGGCATGCGCAGCAGCAGCGCCGGCAGCAGCGTGGTCAGGGCCGCGTACAGCAGCAGGGCGCCGAACAGCGCGTCGGCGATGGCGAAGCGGTCGCGCAGGATGCCGGCCAGCACCAGGGTGAAGATCAGCGTCGGCGACAGCGCCAGCGACACCCGCAGGCTGCTGCGCGCGCCTTCGCCGAACAGCACCCGCCGCTGCAGCCACAGGATGCCGATGCGCAGCGGCAGCACGCAGGCGGTCATGGCCAGGCCCAGGCCCAGCGCCTGCAGGCTCAGTGCCCCGCTCGGCACCTTGGTGCCGGCATTGAAGAAGTAGAACGGCACGAAGAACGAGGCGAACAGGCGCACCGCCTGCAGGTTCTCGTCGGAGGCCAGCAGCGGCATGCGCTGGCGCAGCAGCCGCGCCACCAGCCCGGCGATGAACGCACCGACCAGGTAGTACACGCCCAGCGAATAGGTGATGTAGGCGGCGATCAGGCCGACCATCACCAGCAGCGAAAACTCCGACCCCGGCGCCTGCGGTGCCACCCAGCGCCCCAGGGCCACGAACAGCAGCGGCAGGCCGACCAGCATCGCCAGCAGCGCCAGACTGGACAGGCCCATCTGCCAGGGATCGCCGGCCTGCAGGATCACGAACAGCGCCGCCAGCGCCAGCAGTTCGCCGGCGATGGCCTTGCTGGTGACCCAGAAGCGCTCTTCTTCGTCCAGCCCCAGCCGCCCCAGCGACTCGATGATGAAACCGGTGGAGGGGGTCAGCAGGGCCAGCGCCAGCAATCCGGCCGCCTGCCACGACAGCCCGGCGTAGCGCCAGGCCAGCCAGCCGACGCCGAACAGGGTGCCGCCACGCACCACCAAGTGCAGCAGCAGCGGCCACAAGCCGCGACGCAGCGCCTTCGGGTCCACTTCCAGGCCGGCGAACAGGAACAGCGAGGAGATGCCGAGCGTCGCCAGCAGGGTCACCACCGGGTCGTGCGCGCGCGGCCCCATCACCAGCATCGCGATGATGCCGAACAGCAGGCAGGTCAGCGGCGCGGGCATCTTGAAACGCTGCAGCGCGCGCGGGATCACCAGCAGGGCGAAGATCAGCAGCAGGTAGATCAGTTCGTGGCTCATCGGGCAGGAGATTCCGGTGGGACCCGCCGGCGGCGGCAGCGGCGATGATGCCGGGTCGGCCGTATGCTGTGCCATCACGGAGCGCTGGCGTGCCAATCGCTCGCGCCGCGATGGCACAGGCCGCGTGCGATCCCAGCCCCCCCGCACTGCACAGGCCATGTCGCAGCAAACGCGACACGCCGCTGAAGACAGCCAACAGCGCCAACAGCGCGGCGTCGCAGCGCCCTCATGGTCGACCTGTCACCGGCGCCGTGGCAGTCTCGCGGCGGCGGCCGATCCCGGCCGCCGCCGCATTGCGCTTCCCCGGACCCCCATGACCGACCAGACCCGCCGCCGGCTGCTCCGCGCCGGCCTCACCGCCAGCGCCGCCGCGCTGTTGCCGCCGAGCATCGCCCGCGCCGCCGCGATCGCCCCGGACGTGCGCAGCGGCACCCTCGACGACCTGCAGCACGTGGTGATCCTGATGCAGGAGAACCGCGCCTTCGACCATTACTTCGGCAGCCTTCCCGGCGTGCGCGGCTTCGGCGACCGTTTCCCGATCCCCGCCCCGCCGCTGCCCGACACCGCCCCGCGCACGGTCTGGCTGCAACCCAGCGCCGACGGCAGCCGCCAGCTCGCGCCGTTCCCGCTGCGCACCGCACGCGACTTCGCCACCATGCGCGTGCAGGGCACCCCGCACACGTGGCCGAACGCGCAGCAGGCCTGGGACCACGGCCGCATGGGCCAATGGCCGGCGGCCAAGCGCGACCACGCGCTGGCCCACTACGAACGCGACGACCTGCCGTTCCAGTTCGCCCTGGCCGACGCCTTCACCGTCTGCGACGCATACCACTGCGCGATCCAGGCCGGCACCAATCCGAACCGCGTGTTCCTGTGGACCGGCCAGAACGATCCGCATGCGCGCGCCGGCGGCCCGGCGATCGCCAACTCGCACGACAACTTCCCGGAACTGGGCGGCGACCCGGACGACTACCGCTGGCCCAGCTACGTCGAGGCGCTGCAGCAGGCCGGCGTGTCGTGGCAGATCTACCAGGACATGGCCGACAACTTCACCGACAACCCGCTGGCCGGCTTCGCGCCGTTCCGCGCGGCCTGGCGCGGCGCGCCCGGGCACGATCCGCAACTGCGCGCACGCGGCGTCTCCAGCCGCAGCCTGGCGCAGTTGCGCGAGGACGTGCTGGCCGCGCGGCTACCGTCGGTGAGCTTCATCATCGCCGACGCCGCCGGCAGCGAGCATCCCGATCCGTCCAGCCCGGCGCAGGGCGCGGCCTACACCGCGCGCGTGCTCGATGCGCTGACCGCCGATCCCAAGGTGTGGGCGCGCACCGCGCTGCTGCTGATGTTCGATGAGAACGACGGCTTCTTCGATCACGTGCCGCCACCGGCCCCGCCCTCGCCCGACCCGTCCGCGGCCGGCGGCTGGGCCGGCGCCTCCAGCGTCGCCACCGACGGCGAATACCACCTGCATCCTGCGCCGGGCGACGCCAAGGCCGATCCGCCGGAGCTGCGCGGGCGTCCCTACGGCCTGGGCCCGCGCGTACCGCTGTACGTGATCTCGCCGTGGAGCCGCGGCGGCTGGGTCGATTCGCAGGTCTACGACCACACCTCGGTGCTGCGCCTGCTGGAGCGCCGCTTCGGTGTCGCCGCCGCCGGCCTGACCCCTTGGCGTCGCGCGGTCTGCGGCGACCTGCTGAACGCCTTCGATTTCCGCCAGGCCGACACCCGTCCGTTCGTCGCCGACCTGCCGGACGTGCGCGAGGCGGCCGCGCGCGCCGCGGCGTTGCACGACCACGCAGTGCCACCGCTGCCGGCGCAGTTGCAGGCACCGCGCCAGGCGTTCGGCGTGCGCCGCGCACGTGCCTTGCCGTATCGGCCGACGGTGCAATTGCAGCACGTGCCGGAGCGCGGCGAGGTGCAGTTGCGCATGGCCAACACCGGCGCAGCGGCGGTGCTGCACGTCTACGACCGCTACCTCCTGGAGTCGATCCCGCGCCGCTACACGGTGGGCGCCGGCGCAACCCTGGACGGCACCTGGACCACCTACGACGGCAGCTACGACCTGTGGCTACTCGGCCCCAACGGCTTCCACCGCCACTACCGTGGCGACCTCAGCGCCCCGCTGCTGCAGGCCGAGATCGTCCAGGAGCCGACCGACGCGCAGGCACTGTGCCTGGTCCTGCGCAACCCCGGGACCGCCCCACTCAGCGTGTCCCTGGAACCGGCCGCCTACGCCCAGGCACAACCGCGCCAACGGGTGACGCTGGCGGCCGGCGCCGAGCAGTGCATTCGCTGGAATGCCAAGCCGAGCGGCGGCTGGTACGACCTGTGGCTGATCCAGGACAACGCGCGCCAGCGTCTGGCCGGCCGCGTGGAAACCGGCAAGCCCGGCATCAGCGATCCGGCCATGGGCGGGGCGGCGCGGCTGTATCAGGAGCCCGCCGGAGGCGGGCGGGATTCGGGAATCGGGATTGGGGATTCGTAAAAGCAGCTTCCGCGCGAGTTCGGGCTAGGACGCACGATTCGGGATTGGCAGAGATGCATCAGCGTGCAGGCACCGCTCTTGCGAATCCCCAATCCCGACTCCCTAATCCCGGCCCTCAAGCACCCCGATCGTCCGCAGCCAGGTCTCCACCAGCTGCGGCCACTGTGCGATCGGCAGGTTCTTGGCGCGCAGGCCGAAGGCGTGGCCGCCCTGGGCGTAGATATGCATTTCCGTCGGCACGTCGGCATGATTGAGTGCGACGTAGTACGCCAGCACCTGCGAGATGCCGTCCACGTAGTCGTCCTGCGCCTGCAGCAGGAAGGTCGGCGGGGTGTCGGCGGCGACGCGGATGTCCGGACGCAAGGCCAGATCGGTGGGATTGCGGGTGTCGTCATCCTCGTCCTCGTGCACCCACAGATGGCCGGGATACACGGCGATGGCGAAATCCGGGCGGCAGCTCACGCGGTCGGCGGCATCCACCAGCGGATAGGTGCGCTTGGCGAAATGCGTACTGGTCGCGGCGACCAGGTGGCCGCCGGCGGAAAAGCCCATCACCCCGATCTTGTGCGGGTCCACGCCCCAGGTGGTGGCCTGCTGGCGCACCAGGCCCAGCGTGCGCTGCGCGTCCTGCAGCGCGGTCTGCACCTTGGGGTAGTAGCGCCGGTCGTTGACCCAGGTCGGCCCGGAGTTCGGCACGCGGTACTTCAACAGCACGCAGGTGATGCCGCGCGAGACCAGCCAGTCGCAGATCTCCGTGCCCTCCAGGTCCATCGCCAGCATCTGGTAGCCGCCGCCGGGAAATACCACCACCGCGGCGCCGGTGTTGTGGCCCTGCGCTGGGTACACGGTCATGGTCGGCCGGCTGACGTTGTCGATCCTGGCCCCGGGCCCAGCCGTTTCCGGCTTCGGATGCGGCAGCGCATCCGGCACCACGCCAGGCCAGATCGGCACCTGCACGTGGCCCGGTGCGGGTTCCCAGACCCGCGCCTGCGCGGCGTGGGCAGACAGACCGAGGGCAATGGCCAACGAACAGCACACGAATCGACGCATGGGACGCTCCGAACAGGGTTGGGAATGGAAGGGACCGCACGATCAGTGAGCACGGCAACGGTGGCCGTGGCCGTTGGTACAACGCGGGCAATCGCGCGCGGCATCGACACGTGGCGTCGCCGATGATCGCGAGCAGCGTCTCGTACGCATGGCTGCGGTTCCCGCTCGTGGGATCAGCCGCGACGGACCTTCGCGATAAAACCTGTCGCGGCCGAAGCCGCGCCTACGGGAGATCGACCTGCATCCGGCGCGACAGCGCGCAACGCGCCTAGCCAGTACGCAGCGTCTGCGCAGGCAGCGAGGCAACGACGGCCTGCGCCACCGCTTTCAGCGTCGCATCGCGCGCGGCGCTGTCGACCGTGGCGCCGTTGAGATAGGCGGTGAGCAGCAGCGGCGTGGGCCGTCCCGGCGCCCAGACGATGGCGATGTCGTTGCGGGTATCGGTGCCGTTGCTGCCGGTCTTGTCGCCGATCCGCCAGCCCGCCGGCAGGCCGGCGCGCAGGCAGTCGTTGCCGGTACGGTTGTCGCGCATCCAAGCAATCAGGCGCTGTCGCGACACCGGCTGCAGTACGTCGCCGAGCAACAAGGCACGCATCGTCGCCGCCATCGCCGCCGGCGTGGTGGTGTCGCGCGGATCGCCGGCGACGAACTCGTTCATGCCCGGCTCGTTGCGGTCCAGTTGGGTCTGCGTATCGCCCAGCGCACGCAGGAAGCGGGTCACCCCGGGCGGGTCGCCGACCAGCGGCAGCAGCAGGTTGGCCGCGGTGTTGTCGCTGTAGATCATCGCCGCGCGGCACAGTTCGACCACGCTGAGGGTGCCGCCGACATGGCGCTCGGACACCGGCGCATTCGCCAGCAGATCCGCCTTGCGCACCGGCACGCGCCGCTCCAAGGCCAGTTCGCCGCGGTCGACCCGTTGCAGCACCGCCCCTGCCAATAGAAATTTGAAGGTACTGCACAGCGGGAAGCGCTCGTCTTGGCGCTGTCCGCCGAGCGTTGCGCCGCCGCCGTCGAGCAGGCTCACGCCGAGCCGGCCGCCACTGCGACGCTCGATCTCGGCCAGCCGCAGTTGTAGCGTCGGCGTCGGGTTTTTCGCGTTTTTTGCCTGTGCACCAGCCACGACCAGCAGGCTCGCGCCCATTCCCACACCCTGCAGGAACCGTCGTCTCGTCAGCATCGTCCACCTCCGTCGGGAGCCAGGATGATGGCCGCATTGACCCACCCCCACCAGCGAGGTTATTCAATCGCACCCATGAGCCAAATTGATACCTGGCGATGATCCGTCCGCATCTGCCGTTGAACGCCCTGCGTGCCTTCGAGGCCGCGGCGCGGCACCAGAACCTGACCCGTGCCGCCGCCGAGCTGTGCGTGACCCAGGCCGCGCTCAGCCATCAGATCAAACAGTTGGAGGCGCGCCTGGGCGCGGTGCTGTTCCAGCGCCTGCCGCGCGGCGTGGCCCTGACCGACGAAGGCCTGCGCCTGCATCCGGTGCTGACCGAGGCCTTCGACCGCATCGCCGGGACGCTGCAGCGCTTCGCCGGCGGCCGCTATCGCGAGACGCTGAGCGTGGGCGTGGTCGGCACCTTCGCGGTGGGCTGGCTGCTGCCGCGGCTGGACGCCTTCCACGCCGCGCACCCGGACATCGAACTGCGCGTGTACACCCACAACAACCGCGTCGACCTGGCCGGCGAAGGCCTGGACCTGGCGATCCGCTTCGGCGATGGCGACTGGCAGGGCCAGCACGCCACGCCGATCCTGGGCGCGCCGTTCGCGCCGGTGTGCGCGCCGGCACTGGCGCCGCTGCTGCGCACGCCCGCCGACCTCGCCAGGACCACGCTGCTGCGCTCCTACCGGCTGGACGAATGGCCGCGCTGGCTGCAGGCCGCCGGCGCGCCCGAGGTGCAGGCCGGCGGCCCGATCTGCGATGCCTCGCTGACCCTGGCCAGCATCGCCGCGGCCGGCCACGGTGTGGCCTTGCTGCCGCTGCGGCTGTTCGCCCAGGACCTGGATGCCGGGCGGCTGGTCTGTCCGTTCACCACCCGCATCGACCTGGGCCGCTACTGGCTGACCCGGCTGCGCTCGCGCGCGGAAAGCAACGCCGCCCGGCGCTTGCGCGAGTGGTTGCTGGCCGAGCAGGCCGCACTGACCGGCTGAGCGACGCCGCTGCCGCCGCATTGGGCGCCGGGAGGGCTTGGGCACACGCCGGCACGCACCTTGGCCTGACAGTAATGTGAAGAATTTGTGCACTGCCGCTTGGCGGCCGGGCAGGCCCGAAATATGATCCTGGTCGCAGTCGCACTGTGCGCCGGGGATGGCGCTGACCGTTTCGGGGGAAACATGCTGATGAACCGTGCTGTCCTGACCGCCCGTCCGGGCCTGGTCTCGCGTGACGTCGTGCTGGCAGCCGTCCTGGGCTGCCTGTGTGTGCTGCATCTGGCCTACTTCCTGCGCGGCGGCGCCAGCGAATGGCATTGGGCGCTCAGCGCCGCTGGCCTGGCGCTGATGGCGCTCAAGGCCAGCCTCCGGCCGACGCCGACCGCCCGCCCCTCGCTGCAGAGCCTGCGCTCGCGCACGCCGCTGGACTGGGCGGCGATCGCTGGCGGCCTGCTGGTCGTGGCCAGCGCTGCCGCCTGAGCGGCACGGGCCGGCGCCGCGCGCGTCGGCGGATGCGTCGTCCTCATCCTGCACGGCATGTCCGGCGCGTGCGCAGCCCTGGGCGCTGGCGCAGGCGATGCAGGTGGGACTTGCCGTTGGCTGAGGCGATGCGACGTCGGGGCTGAAGCCTCTCCCACACCGGGTACGCCGGCTCACGTTCCGGCCTCGCCTGGAGCGGCGTGAAGAAGCGATTGAAGCCCCTCTCCCACCGGGAGAGGGGTTGGGGTGAGGGTACGCCGGCACGCACGGCCGGCCACTCCGAGTCCCCAGGCACCCGCACCCTCATCCGCCCCTTTGGGGCACCTTCCCCCGAAAAGGGGGCCATGGTCCCGCAGGGAGAAGGAACCGTCAGCTCGACGTGGATCGTCCGTGCTCGCCGGCGCATACCGGCAATGGCGAGATCCACCGCGGCTCAGGCGCCGTCGATCAACTCCATCCACGCCTGCTCGGCCTGGGCCAGGTCGCGCGCGGCGGCCTCGCGCTCGCGGCCCAGCACCGCCATCTTCTCCGCATCGGCGTAGTGCTTGGGATCGGCGAGCTGGCGGTCGAGTTCGGCCAGCGCCGCTTCCAGTTCGCCCACGCGCTTCTCGGCGGCGGCCAGCTTGTGCGGGTTCGGCGGCTTCTTCGCCGGCATTGGCTTGACCGGCGGCGGCGGGGTCGGCACGGCCTCGGCCAGTTTCTGCTTGGTGCCCTGCGCGGCCGGGCGGGTGCGCAGCCAGGCGGCATAGGCGTCGAGGTCGCCGTCGAACGGCTCGACCACGCCGTCGGCCACGCGCCAGAAGGTGTCGCAGACCAGGCCGATCAGGTGGCGGTCGTGCGAGACCATCACGATCGCGCCCTCGAAATCGCTCAGCGCCTCGGCCAGCGCCTCGCGCATCTCCAGGTCGAGGTGGTTGGTCGGTTCGTCGAGCAGCAGCACGTTGGGCTGTTGCCAGGCGATCAACGCCAGCGCCAGGCGCGCGCGCTCGCCACCGGAGAACCCGTCGACCGGCTCGAACGCACGGTCGCCGGGGAAATTCCACTTGCCGAGGAAATCGCGGAACGCCTGGTTGCTGGCGTCCTTGTCGATCTCGCGCATGTGGTCCATCGGCGACTGGCCTTCGTGCAGCGACTCCACCGTGTGCTGGGCGAAGTAGCCGATACGCAGGTCCGGATGCGCCATGCGCTCGCCGGCGATCGGCGGCAGTTCGCCGACCAGGGTCTTGACCAGGGTGGTCTTGCCGGCGCCGTTGGGGCCGAGCAGGCCGATGCGCTGACCGGCCTCCAGGCCGAAACCGACGTTGTGCAGGATCACCGCGTCGGCGCCGTAACCGGCCTCGGCGTGATTGAGGCGGATCAGCGAGAACGGCAGCTTGGCCGGCGGCGCCAGTTCGATGCGGAACTCGCGCTCGGCGCGCACCGCCTCGGTGCCGGCCAGCTTCTCAAGGCGCTTCATCCGGCTTTGCGCCTGCGCCGCCTTGGACGCCTTGGCCTTGAAGCGGTCGATGAAGCTCTGCAGGTGGGCGCGCTCGGCCTGTTCCTTCTCGTGCGCGATCTGCTGCTGGCGCAACTGCTCGGCGCGCTGCCGCTCGAAATCGGTGTAGCCGCCGGTGTACAGCTTGGCGCCGCCGTTGTGCAGATGCAGGGTGTGGGTGGCGACGTTGTCGAGGAACTCGCGGTCGTGCGAGATCAGCAGCAGCGTGCCCGGGTATTTCAGCAGCCACTGCTCCAGCCAGTACACCGCGTCCAAGTCGAGGTGGTTGGTCGGTTCGTCGAGCAACAGCAGGTCGCTGGGCATCATCAGCGCGCGCGCCAGGTTCAGGCGCACGCGCCAGCCGCCGGAGAACGAGGACACCGCGCGGTGATGGGTCTCGGCCGGGAAGCCGAGGCCGTGCAGCAGCTTGCCGGCGCGCGCATCGGCGTCGTAGGCGCCCATCTCGGCCATCTTGGTGTGGGCGGCGGCGACCGCCTCCCAGTCCTCGCGCGCGGTCGCCTCGGCCTCTTCGGCCAGCACCGCGGCCACCGCGGTGTCGCCGCCGAGCACGAAGCTCAACGCCGGGTCCGGCAGCGACGGGGTTTCCTGGGCGACGCTGGCGATGCGCACCTTGCCGGGCAGGTCGACGTCGCCCTTGTCCGCCTCCAGTTCGCCCTTCACCGCCGCGAACAGGCTGGACTTGCCGGCCCCGTTGCGGCCGACCACGCCCACCCGGTAACCGGCATGCAGGGTGAGGTCGACATTGGACAGCAACAGCCGCTCGCCGCGGCGCAAGGCGAAATTACGTAGGGAAATCAAGGCAGGGCACTCGGCTAGCGAGGCGGAAGTGTAGCCGCTTCGCCCGTCCCGGCCCACCCGGGGCGGCGACGCGGCGCGGTCCGAGGCGGCGCGCGGGCCGCCGCGAAAACCCGACCCAGGTCCGTTTTTGTATACGCGCCCATGTGAAAAACGGATTTCAATTCGATGGCAAACGCTGCACCGCAGCATCCACCCCGCCCCACCGGAAATCGCCAGACCCGCGCCAATCCCCCAGCCAGGAGTCTCCGCCCGATGACGCAACGCCGCCTCCCCATCGTCCGTGCCGTCCTGCTCGTGCTCGCCTCCGGCAACAGCCTCGCCCAGTCCCAGCAGGCGCCGACGACGCTGGACAACATCATCGTCACCGGCACCCGCATCGCCGACCGCACGGTGGCCGAATCGCAATCGCCGATCGACATCATCGCGCCCGAGGCGCTGCAGGCCACCGGCGCCAGCGACCTCGCCAGCGCGCTCGGCAAGCTGCTGCCGTCGCTGAACTTCCCGCGCCCGGCGATCAACGACGGCAACGACGCGCTGCGCCCGGCGACCCTGCGCGGCCTGTCGCCGGATGCGGTGCTGGTGCTGCTGGACGGCAAGCGCTACCACACCACCTCGCTGGTCAACTACAACCCGTCGGTCGGGCGCGGCTCGGCGCCGGCCGACCTCAACTCGATTCCGATGTCGGCGATCGCGCGCATCGAAGTGCTGCGCGACGGCGCCTCCGCGCAGTACGGCTCCGACGCCATCGCCGGCGTCATCAACATCGTGCTCAAGCACGGCGCCAAGGCCGGCAGCAAAAGCGTCTCCGTCAGCGGCGGCATCATGGACAAGGGCGACGGCGCGCAGAACGGCATCGACGGCTCCTACGGGCTGGCCTTCGGCGGTGCGCCGGGCGGCGAGGCGCCGGGCTGGGTGCGGGTGTCGTGGAACTACCTCAACGCGATGAACACCAACCGCGCCGAGAACACCGACAAGGCCACCACCCTGGCCGGGGCCGCCAACCCCAGCGGCGTTCCCTACGAGCGCTACGGCGATCCCGCGCTGAAGACCTATCAGGGGCTGGTCAACTTCGGCTACGCGCTCACCCCGCACGTCGACCTGTACGGCTACGCCAACGTCAGCCGCCGCGAGGTGCTGTCCAACGGCTACTACCGCGCCTGGGACAACAGCGACCGCAACGTGCCGGCGGTCTACCCCAACGGCTTCCTGCCGCAGATCTACAACCCGTCCAACGACCGCGCCGCGGTGCTCGGCGTCAAGGGCAGCACCGACAGCGGCTGGACCTGGGACGTCTCCGCCGACTACGGGAAGAACGACGTCACCTTCGACCTGCGCAACACCATCAACACCAACCTGTACTGGAGCACCGGCGCCTCGCCGACGCGCTTCAACGCCGGCGGCTTCCGCAACGAGCAGAACGCGCTCAACGCCGACTTCAGCAAATCCCTGGACTGGGGCCTGGCCTATCCGGTCAACCTCGCCTTCGGCGCCGAGTACCGGCAGGACAAGTACGCCGTGGTGGCCGGCTCGCCCACCTCGATCTACTTCGATCCGAACGCCATCAACCCGGACACCGGCGCACCGTATCCGGGCGGTTCGCAAGTGTTCCCCGGCCTGTCGCCGACCGTGGCGGGGCAGTTCCAGCGCCACAGCAAGGCGGTGTACGCGGACCTGGAAGCGGACCTGAGCGAGCGCCTGTCCGGCGGCGTGGCCGCACGCTACGAGGACTACAGCGATGCCGGCACCACCCGCTCGGGCAAGCTGTCGGCGCGCTATCAGCTCAACGACGCCTTCGCCGTGCGCGGCACGATCTCCAACGGCTTCCGCGCGCCCTCGCTGGCGCAACAGAACTACGCCTCGGTGGTGACCCTGCCGGTGGACGGCGTCCTCAGCCAGATCGGCACCTACCGCACCTCCGACCCGGTGGCCATCGCGCTCGGCGCCAAACCGCTGGCGCCGGAGAAATCCACCAACTACAGCATCGGCGCGGTCTGGCAGCCCGGCGGCGGCTTCAATTCCACCCTGGACCTGTACCAGATCCGCATCTGGGACCAGATCCTGTACTCGGACCAGATCTCGCTGGCCGTGCCGATCGGCCAGGTCAGCGCCGCGCAGTTCTTCGTCAACGGCGCCACCACCCGCACCCGCGGCGTGGACTGGGTGAGCAACTACCTGCTCGACCTCGACCGCGCCGGCACGCTCAACCTGAGCTTCAGCGCCAACTACAACAAGATCGAGATCCTGGAGATCTCCGATCCGAACTTCGGCCGCGCCAGCCAGGGCCTGCTGACCGATGCCACGCCGCGCACCAAGTACGTGCTCAGCGGCGACTGGAGCCTGGCCGGCTGGACCCTGCATGGCGACGCCACCCGCTACGGCGCCATCACCCGCCGCGGCGACGACGCCGACGGCAGCCAGGATCAGGCCTTCGCCGCGCGCTGGCTGCTGAACCTGTCCACCAGCTACGCCTGGCACGACCTCACCTTCACCGTCGGCGCCGACAACGTCACCAACCAGTACCCGACCCGGACCGCGCTGAACAACATCTACGACGACCGCCCCAACGGCCTGCAGTACTCGCCGCTGTCGCCGTTCGGCTTCAACGGGCGCTACTGGTACGGGCGGGTGAGCTACCGCTTCTGAGCGACCCTGGCGGGCGTCGCCGCGATGGGCGACGACGTCCGCCACGCGCGACTCGCGCGGACGACAGGCCTATGCCGCAGCTGTCCCGGTGGGCGCGGACGCTACCGGGACGTTGTGCGTGCCTCCCCATTGCGGACGGCGGCGCGCGGCGTTCTGCCACCCCTTAGAACGCAATGGAATAAGAACATGCGCTTGCATCCTGCGACGCAGCACGCATGTTAAAAAATAATTAGACATCCCTGAGGACGCGGCCTGCCGGCCCTGCCGGTCGCCGCACGCCCCGCCTGCCGTTTCGGCACCTGCTGGAGTTTTTATGAACCGTCCGTTGTCGCTGCTGGCGAGCGCCGTGCTCGCCGCCCTCGCCGCCCCTTCCTTCGCCCAGACCGCGTCCGACGCGCCGAGCACGCCCAGCACGCCCAGCACACTGGACACGGTGATCGTCACCGGCACCCGCGTCAGCGACCGCACCGTCGCCGAGTCGCAATCGCCGATCGACATCATCACCCCCGAGGCACTGCAGGCCACCGGCACCTCGGAACTGGCCACCGCGCTGTCGCGTGCCCTGCCCTCGCTGAACTTCCCGCGCCCGGCGCTGACCGACGGCACCAGCGGCATCCGCCCGGCGCAGTTGCGCGGGCTCTCGCCCGACCAGGTGCTGGTGCTGGTCAACGGCAAGCGCCGCCACACCTCGGCGATGATCAACGTCAACGGCACCATCGGCCGCGGCGCCTCGGCGGTGGATCTCAACGCGATCCCGATCGCCGCGATCGAGCGGGTGGAAGTGCTGCGCGACGGCGCCTCGGCGCAGTACGGCTCCGACGCCATCGCCGGCGTGGTCAACATCGTGCTCAAGGGCGCCGGCGAAGGCGGCAGCCTGGCCGTGGAGCACGGCAAGTACTCGGCCGGCGACGGCGCCAAGTCGCAGCTCTCCGGCGATACCGGGGTCGGCTTCGGCGACGGCCGCGGCAGCCTGCACGTGGCCGGGCAGATCAGCCAGCAGGACGCCACCAACCGCGCCGGCCCCTACCAGGGCACCGCGCCGAACACCGGCAACTATCCCGGCATCGGCCAGACCACCTTCGTCTACGGCGACCCCAAGGTCGACGCCACCGCGGTCTCGGCCAACGGCGAGTTCCGCTTCAGCGACAACCTCACCGGCTACGCCACCGCGATCGCCAGCAACCGTGACATCACCTCGTTCGCGTTCTACCGCTCGCGCAACCACAACGGCCAGACCGCGCTGCTGGCGCAGGTCTACCCAGACGGCTACGTGCCGCAGATCGAGCAGTACTCCAAGGACCGCTCGCTGGTCGCCGGCCTGAAGGGCAGCACCGCCGGCGGCTTCGCCTGGGACGTCAGCTACAACTACGGCTACAACAAGGTCGACTTCCACACCGCCAACAGCATCAACTACAGCCTCGGCGCGGACAGCCCGCGGCGCTTCTACGACGGCGCGCTGGAGTACACCCAGAACGCGGTCAACGCCGACTTCACCCAGCCGCTGGATTGGGGCCTGGCCTATCCGGTGACGCTGTCCTTCGGCGCCGAGTACCGCCAGGAGAAGTGGAACCAGTCGCCCGGCGAGCCGGCCTCGTACACTGGCACCACCGGCGGCGCGCAGGGCTTCGCCGGCTTCGCGCCGCTCAACGCCGTGCATTCGGACCGCCACAACTACGCGGTGTACGCGGGGCTGGAAGCCGACCTCACCGACAAGTTCTCCGCCGGCCTCACCGGCCGCTACGAGGACTACTCGGATTTCGGCAGCAAGACCTCCGGCAAGCTGTCGGCGCGCTACGCGTTCACCGACAAGGTGGCGCTGCGCGGCACCGTCGCCAGCGGCTTCCGCGCGCCGTCGCTGGCGCAGCAGCAGTACCAGGCGGTGACCAGCAGCTACATCAACGGCAGCTTCTTCGAATCCGGCACCTTCCCGGTGAACAGCGCCGTGGCCCAGGCCCTGGGCGCTGCGCCGCTGAAGGCCGAGACCTCGCTGTCCTATAGCCTGGGCCTGGTGCTGCAGCCGGTCGAGCGCCTGTACCTGACCGTGGACGCGTACCAGATCGAGATCGACGACCGCATCCTGCTGTCGTCCAACCTCAACGATGCGGCGGTGCTGGGCAAACTGCGCCAGCTCGGCTACAGCAACGTCACCAGCGTGCGCTACTTCAGCAACGCCGCCGACACCCGCACCCGCGGCGTCGACGTGGTCGGCACCTACAGCATCCCGCTGGCGGCCAGCACGCTGGACCTCACCGCCAGCTACGGCTACAGCAAGACCGACATCACCCATGCGGTGACCCAGCCGCAGGCGCTGGCCGCGATCGGCTCGACCCAGACCACGCTGGGCCGCGACGAGATCGGCCGCCTGGAAGACAGCTACCCGAAGGACAAGCTGATCCTCAGCGGCACCTGGAAGCTGCCGAAGTGGGACCTGAGCCTGGCCGCCACCCGCTACGGCGAATTCACCGTGCGCAATTCGGCCACCGCCGCCCGTGACCAGACCTACGGCGCGGACTGGGTGGTCGACGCCTCGGCCAGCTTCAAGCCGAGCACCAACTGGACGCTGACGCTGGGCGCGGACAACGTGTTCGACCAGTACCCGGACAAGACCGCCAACCTGATCAACTCCACCTACGGCATGCTCCCGTACAGCAACTACTCGCCGTACGGTTTCAACGGCGCCTACGTGTACGGGCGGATCAATTACCGCTGGTGATCGCACGCGCGGGCATCGATTGCGCCTGCGTTGAACGGCATGACGACGGCCCGGGTTTCCGGGCCGTTGTTGTTGTTGGGACGGGGATTTGGGATTTGGGATTTGGGATTGGAGATTCGCCAGCCTGCGACGTTTTCGCCGGCCTGAACGTTTTTGCAGGAGCGGCTCCGGCCGCGGCACGATGCTGTCCATGGGGCGCGGCTGAAGCCGCTCCTCCGGCGCATGGATCGGGCGTCCTTGTGGAAGGGACTTCAGTCCCGACGCATGAAGGTGCCGGCTGGCGCTGGGCTTCACTCGTCGCGGCTGAAGCCGCTCCCACAAGCGCCATACGCATTGCTCGCGAGATGCTGCGCTCGTGCAACCGCGACGCGCCCAACACCGTGCTCTGCCTCGTGCCGCGCAGCCAGCATCCCTCACATCGCACTGCGAAAAACGCCGCAGCACCCGCGCGCAGGCACCGCCGCGTGCACCATGTCCGTGCGCATGGCCTGCATTTTGTCTACACGCTCGGAAAATCCCGGGATTGGCGCTGCCGCAACGCCTGCAGCAGTGGTTGCAATTGCAACCTCGCCATCAGGCTTAACGGAATATTGACTCCATTGACATCAACCGGTAATCCCTAGGTCGCGTCGTCGCATCCGCCAGGGGACAGGGGAGTGCGCATGCAGCGGCGCCTCCCCCCACTTCTGGAGCCGCCTCCCCCATGACGCGCACGCTCACTCCGCTCGCCCACGCCGTCGCCCTGTGCCTGGCGACGTCCGCCGTTTCGGTCCACGCGCAGAACACCGGCAACGCGCAAACGCTGGACACCGTCATCGTCACCGGTACGCGTGTGGCCGATCGCACCGTCGCCGAATCGGCCTCGCCGATCGACATCATCTCGCCGGAGACGCTGCAGTCCACCGGCACCACCGAACTTGCCACTGCGCTGTCGCGCGCGGTGCCCTCGCTGAACTTCCCGCGCCCGGCGATCACCGACGGCTCCGATGCGGTGCGCCCGGCGCAGTTGCGCGGGCTCTCGCCGGACCAGGTGCTGGTGCTGGTCAACGGCAAGCGCTACCACACCACCGCGCTGGTCAACCTCAACGGCGCGCAGGGCCGCGGCTCCTCGCCGGCCGATCTCAACACCATTCCCATCGCCGCGGTCGAACGCATCGAAGTGCTCCGCGACGGTGCCTCAGCGCAATACGGTTCCGACGCCATCGCCGGCGTCATCAACATCGTGCTCAAGGGCAGCGGCACGGGCGGCAGCCTGGCCGGGCGCTACGGCAAATACAGCGCCGGCGACGGCGAGCAGTACCAGCTCTCCGGCGATGCCGGGCTCACCTTCGCCGAGACCGGCACAGTGCACTTCGCCGCGCAGGCAGGACACCAGGACCAGACCGACCGCGCCACGCCGTACCAGGGCCAGGTGCAGCAGCGCTACGGCGACCCCGACGTGGACCAGGGCGCGGTCTCCTACAACGGTCAGTACAGCCCGGCCGACTACATCACCTTCTATTCCTACGCGATGCTCAGCCGCCGCGAGGTGCTGTCCAACGGTTACTTCCGCTGGTCCGGCGACAACCGCAACCGCCCGGAGATCTACCCCGACGGCTTCCTGCCGCAGATCTACAACGTCAGCAAGGACGTGTCCTGGGTCGGCGGGGTCAAGTCCAGCACCGCCGGCGGCCTGGCCATCGACCTCAGCTACAACTACGGCCGCAACGATCTGAGTTTCGACGTGCGCCACAGCCTCAACAACAGCCTCGGCCTGGCCAGTCCCACCGAGTTCTATGCGGGCGCGCTGCAGGTCACCCAGAACGTGCTCAACGCCGACTTCAGCAAATCGCTGGAGGTCGGCCTGGCCTACCCGGTGACCCTGGCCTTCGGCGCCGAGTGGCGCGGCGAGAAGTTCAACGAATCGCCGGGCGCGCCGGCGTCCTACGTCAACGGCGGCATTCCCTCGGCCAACGGCACCCTGCTTCCGGGCGCGCAGGTGTTCGCCGGCTTCAAGCCCGGCGACTCCGGCCACTACGATCGCAACAGCTACTCGGCCTATCTCGACCTGGAAGGCGACATCACCGACAAGTTCTCCGCCGGCCTCGCCGGGCGCTACGAGAACTACAGCGACTTCGGCGACACCGCAACCGGCAAGCTGTCGCTGCGCTACGCCTTCAGCCCGAAGGTCGCGTTGCGCGCCACCGTCTCCACCGGCTTCCGCGCACCGTCGCTGCAGCAGCAGTATTTCCAGTCGGTCGCCACCAACTTCATCAACGTCGCCCAGCCCGACGGCAGCATCGCCGCCACGCCGTTCGAGATCGGCACCTTCCGCACCGACAACCCGGCGGCGATCGCGCTCGGCGCCGAACCGCTGAAGGCCGAGAAGTCCAAGAACTACGGCCTGGGCCTGGTGCTGCAGCCGGTGGACGCGCTGTACATCACCCTCGATGCCTACCGCATCGACATCGACGACCGCATCGTGCTCTCGGAGAATCTCACCTCCACGGCAGTACGCAACTACCTGCAGGGCAACGGCTACGCCGGCATCGGCGGCGGCCGCTACTTCACCAACGCCATCGACACCAAGACCCAGGGCGTGGATGCGATCGGCACCTACAAGCTCACGCTGCCCGCGAGCAGCCTCGATCTCACCGCCGGCTACAACTACAACAAGACCGACATCGAGAAGATCGCCGGCAATCCTGCGGTCCTGGAAGCGATCGACCCGACCGCGGTACGCATCGGCCGTGCCGAGATCGGGCGCATCACCCGCGGTTCGCCGCGCGACAAGTTCTTCCTGAGCAGCGTATGGTCGCCCGGCGCCTGGGCCTTCACCGCCACGGCCACGCGCTGGGGCGAATTCACCGACTTCGGCACCACGCCGGCCGCCGACCAGACCTATGCGGCCAAATGGACCCTGGACCTGTCGGCCGCGTACACGCTGGGCCGCTGGCGCGTGACCGTCGGCGGCGACAATGTGCTCAACGAGTATCCCGACCGCTCGCGCGCCGGCGCCGGCACCCGCACCTATCTGCCGTACAGCACGTCCTCGCCGTTCGGCTTCAACGGCGCCTTCGCCTACGCCAACGTCAACTACAGCTGGTGATGCATTGCGGCGGCGGTGTCCCGGCACCGCCGCCGCCGCGTTCATCGCAGACAACGCCGCGACCGCATGTCCGCCAGGTCGGTCTCGATGGCGTGCGGCGCTACACCGCTGACGCAGGAATCGGATGGGCATCAACGCGGCGGTGACGAAGCGTCGGCAAAGCGCGCGCCCATAAGCCTCGTCCCGTTCGGCAACGCATCGCACTCGCGCCGTCATCCGTTCGACCCATGCGTTTGCAGCGACGCGCCGCCTGATCGCGGCCGACAGCGACGCAGAGGCGTCAAACATTCGCCGCGCGATCCGGGCGCATCGGGCCGAGCGACTGCTCCGATCCCGTCACGTCGGTGATGGCCATCTCAGACACGACACGACTCGTGATCGCATTCGACACACGCCGGGCGACGGCGCGATGGATTTCCCCACGATGCAACGCAATCGCCATCGACAGCGGCATTCGGCATCAGTTGGCTGTGCCGAACGCGGAAGCGCCAGCAACAACATGCCCTGCTGCACCGCGAGGACATACCCGCAATATGTGGCATGGAAACTGCAATAAGGTCCACGCCCGACACCCCGGCGATGCCGGATGGTCGACGCGAATCGCGCGTGACCTGGGGCCATACCTGAGCAAGCCGATGCGGCGTATTTGCGGGAATTCTTCCGCAAAAATAAGCGTGAGCCACATCACAAGTATGAATCGATTGATTATTTGTCAACAGTGGCCTGTTGCGATTCGCGTAATGTGGAATCGCCTGAACGGCAGGCAAAAAAGCCCCATCCGGGGAAGGACCTGATTATGTGGAAAACTTCTAAACTCGCGACACTCTCGGGCATCGTGCTCTGCTCTGCGCTGGCGTCCAATGCCTATGCACAGAGCTGCTGTCCGGGCGGCGGTGTCGGTACGCCGATCGCCATTCGCGGCTTCGGCGAGAGCGCACCAGCGGCGACCAACCTGTCCACCAACGCATCGGTGCGCATCTATCAGTTCGAGCGTAACGGCGTGACCTACCTGCAGATCAACGACAGCACCGGTCAGGTGCGCGGTGCGGTCGGCCGCGTCGGCGACACCGCCTGGGTGACGCCGATGGGCAAGGACGTGGATCGGGTGAGCACCGTCGACACCTTCGACAGCAGCCGCGGCACCGTGGTCTACGATGCGCGCTACTTCACCGTGCAGGTGACCAGCGGCGCCAACGGCGACGTCTGGACCGTGACCATCAAGAAATAACGGTCTTTTGCAGCGGCTCGGAGATCAGGAAACTGATCTTCCGCTCATGACGGCGCCGGCAGGTGCCGTCATGAGCCTTTAACCGGCTTGCCAACTCCCAGTCCATCTCGTCAGCGCTATGCTGCCTGCGATCGCTGCCCGGCATCGCCGCATCGGCTTCCACGGTCACCACCACGCCGCGCTTGCCGCGCGCCGTCCAGACCCGTGCAGTGATCGTGTGCCGGCCCGCATCGGGCAGGATTTCCATGGCGTTGAGCACACAGCGATACGCCGCCAGTTGCAGCCCGATCGACAGCCGCCGCGAATCCCCGTGCAGCCTCGCCTCGACCTCGGTATCGCAGGCGTTGGCGAAGGCGATGGAGTTCAGCGCGCCGTACAGGCCGTGGGTTTCGATATCCAGCGGATACAGCGCCGCGACGTAATCGTCCAGCAACTGCGCCTGGATCACCCCAGTACGGTTCATTTCCATCGCCGCGGCGTAGTGGCCGTGCTCCTTCAGCGTGCTGGCGATGTCGCGGCGCAGCTTGTTGATGTGCACATGGATGTCGGTGTACTCGATCACGCGGTTACGCAGGGTGCGCTCGGCCGACATGTAGCTGGCCTGGGCGACTTGCAGGGCCTGCCTTTCGGCAAAGCCGAAGCGTTGCGCCTGGTCGAAGGCGACAGAGAGCCTGGCGCCTAGCGAAGCGAGCGCAGTCACCGCGAATGCCACCAACAACTGCACCTGCAATGTGTCCGCATCGTAGGCACCGGCATAGTTGGTCTTTGGCAGTGACATGGCCACCGCAAAGTTGGCCATCACAACACCGATTGCAGCGCCTCGCCATGCATGCTTGAACGTCAGCCACACAGCCGGCGCGATCATCAGAACCAGAACGAACTGGCGCAGCACACCCTCGGCCTGCATTGCCCCAGCGAACAGGACGGCCATCAGTAACGTAGCGACGCCTGCGCTGTGCAGCAGCGTCCTTCGCTCGCCTGTATCTCCCTCTCCTCGCCTGACCCACAGCAGGGCGGGAAAGACGAACATGACGATACCCAGATAGAAACCTATCCAGAACTTCAGCGTGTTTTCCAGATTGATATAGGCGGCAGGCCCACCCAGCAGCCAGTTGACTCCCTTGTTGACGAGCACTGCCCACAATGCCGCGCACAGGCAGATCAGCGGCAGCCAGCTCTGCTCGACCCGGAAATCAGGAAGGCTGCGCCGGACCGCCCAAGGCAGCAGCGAGAAGGCCGGCATCAACAGGAACGAGCTGCCGTACACCCAGACCGGATTTGCCCCGCCCTCCTCGATCATCGGCACACGCATGCTCAGCAGCGCCGCCGCGTCTCCCAGAAAAACGTAGGGCCATAGCCGATACGGGAGAAACAGCAGTGCTGCGGTGCGCAGTCCGATCGGCAGGAACCATTGATCCAGAGAGCAGTGCCACACGGCCAGGTAGGCCGCGCAGTACACCGCGCTCAAGAGGATTCCGCTCGCGAATGTCTTCAGTCTAGCCATGCCACCCTGGTCCTGGCAGGACACCTAATTGGCGCAAACATACACCACGGCATGGGCCGAAACAGTAGACAGATAACGTCCATCATCCGGTGTAATGTCTTTCCCGACAGGGAGTTGCGCGAGGGACCCGATCGCTGCGACTTCCATCCCACTCAGGGTGTCGGGGAGCGGGAGCCGGGGCTGGGATGCGGCACCGCCCGGGTCGCCGGTTGCGCGGCTCGCGGCCCTGGCACGCGCGTCCATGCCCCACCTGCGCGATGCCGAGGGCATGCGTCTCGCGGCGGCCTGCTCCCGATGGCGGCCGTCCAGCCGCCGCCCGAGATCGTCCCGTCCTGTCGCCGCACGCACAGCCCGCCACGTAATGGGCCTGTGGCCCAATCACAATGCCCGGGGTCCGCCAGCCGTTTGGCGCCCCCCATCCATTTGCCGACAAAAGCCCCGATCGGCGACACTCGAGGCCTACTTGTTCTGCGATCCTGAATGCATCACGACACCAGTCTCATCGACATCATCGCGGTCGGGCTCGCGCTCGCCTTCATCCTCGGCACGCTCGCCCACCGCCTCAAACTCTCGCCGCTGGTCGGCTATCTGGTGGCGGGCATCTGCGTGGGCCCGTTCACGCCGGGCTTCGTCGCCGACCAGGCCCTGGCCACCCAGTTGTCGGAACTGGGGGTGATGCTGCTGATGTTCGGCGTGGGGCTGCACTTCTCTCTCGAAGACCTGATGGAAGTGAAGTGGATCGCGATCCCCGGCGCGCTGGCGCAGATCGCGGTCGCCACCCTGCTCGGTTGGGGCCTGGCCTGGAGCATGGGCTGGCCGACCCTGCACGGCCTGGTGTTCGGCCTGGCGCTGTCGGTGGCCAGTACCGTGGTGCTGCTGCGGGCGATGGAGGAACGGCGCCTGCTGGAAACCCTGCGCGGGCGCATCGCGGTCGGCTGGCTGATCGTGGAGGACCTGGTGATGGTGCTGGCGCTGGTGCTGCTGCCGGCACTGGCCGACGCGCTCGGCGGCAAGGGCGCCGACACCGGGGCGATCCTCGGCGCGCTCGGCGTCACCCTGCTGAAGATGGCCGCGTTCGTGGCGGTGATGCTGGTGGTCGGCCGCCGCGCGATTCCGTGGGCGCTGGAGAAGGTCGCCGCGACCGGCTCGCGCGAACTGTTCACCCTGTCGGTGCTGGCGATCGCGCTGGGCGTGGCGTTCGGCTCGGCCACCCTGTTCGGCGTGTCGTTCGCGCTGGGCGCGTTCTTCGCCGGCATGCTGCTGAAGGAATCCGAGCTCAGCCACAAGGCCGCCAACGACTCGCTGCCGCTGCGCGACGCCTTCGCGGTGCTGTTCTTCGTCTCGGTGGGCATGCTGTTCGATCCGCACATCCTGGTCGAGCATCCCTGGCAGGTGCTGGCCACGTTCCTGACCATCACCGTCGGCAAGTCGCTGGCCGCCTTCGTGATCGTGCGGGCGTTCGGCCACCCTACCGGCATCGCCCTAACCATTTCCACCAGCCTGGCGCAGATCGGCGAGTTCTCCTTCATCCTCGCTGGCCTGGGCGTGAGCCTGGCGATCCTGCCCGAGACCGGCCGCGACCTGATCCTGGCCGGCGCGCTGCTGTCGATCATCGCCAACCCGCTGCTGTTCACCTGGCTGGACCGCTGGCAGGCGCGGCAGGCGGTGGAGGCGCCGGTGACGGTGGAGCCGGAGTTGCCGCCGGGTCCGTCGCTGGACCTGGTCGACCACGCCATCGTGATCGGCTACGGCCGGGTCGGCAGCGCGCTGGCGGCGGTGCTGCGCGAGCGCGGCGTGCCGGTGCTGGTGATCGACGACAACCGCGACCACGTCGAGCGCGCTCACGCCGACGGCATCCCCGGCATCCGCGGCAGCGCCGCCGCCGACCGCGTGCTGGCCGAGGCGCACCCGGACAAGGCCAAGATCGCGATCCTGGCGATCCCGCAGCCGCTGGAGGCCGGCGAAGCCCTGGCCAAGCTGCGTGCGCTGAACCCGACGCTGACCCTGCTGGCGCGTGCGCACAGCGACGCCGAGGTCAAGCACCTGCTCGACCACGGCGCCGACGGCACGGTGATGGCCGAGCGCGAGCTGGCCTATTCGCTGGCGGAAATGGTGATGGCGACGCCGCCGTATCGGGGGATGCGCGCCGCGGCGCGCTGAGGCCTTGACCGCAGGGATGAGGGATTGGGGATTCGCAAAAGCGGCTCCTCTTCGGCGAGTGAGTCGCAGCGAAAAGTGTGGTGGCGCACAGAAAGCGTCTACGGCGGCCGTGAAGACCTGTAGCGAATCTTCTTGATAAGCATTCTCGTTTGCGGCAGGATTGCGCTCCCTTCCCCAGTTCCGCGCGCCCTCCCCCATGGCCTGCAAGATCGGGTTGCTCAACTCCGTGCCCAGTGCCCTGCTGTGCGAGATGTTCGGGCATGTCGGCTACGACTTCGCGGTACTCGATCTGGAACACGTGCTGCGCTCGCCCGCCGAGCTGGAACATGCCATCCGCGCCTGCGAGCTGGGCGGCTGCGAACCGTGGGTGCGCGTGCCCGAGGTCGATGCCAAGCTGATCGGCCGGGTGCTCGATGCCGGCGCCCGCGGCGTGGTCCTGGCCGGGCTGGACAGCGCCGAGCAGGCCGAGCGCGCGGTCGCCGCCGCGCACTTCCCGCCGCACGGCCGCCGCGGCATCACCGGCGGCCGGGTCACCGGCTTCGGCAGCGTGGCCCTGGCCGACTACATCGCCGGCAGCCGCGCGCGCCTGCGCGTGATCCCGATGATCGAGAGCGCCGCCGGCGTGCGCGCCCTGCCGCAGATCCTGCAGGTGCCCGGCGTGTCGCTGGTGATGGAAGGCGCGCTGGACCTGGCGCTGGACCTGGGCGTCGGCCCGCAGCCCACCCATCCGCAGGTCTGGGAACAGCTGCTGGCGATCGACGCGGCCTGCCGCGCCGCCGGCATTCCGTTCTGCCCCAATCCGCGCGACGCCGCGCAACGCGCGCACTGGCTGGCGCAGGCGGATCTGCAGTGGCTGTTCGCCGGCGAGGACCGCGCGCTGCTGCAGGCCGCGTTGCGCCAGCGCGCAGCCGACCTGCGCAGCCCCTGACCGTTTCGTTCCTGTTGGAGTCGTCGCCTTGATCGCTTCGCTATCCCCTTCGCTGCTGGCCGTCGCCCTCGCCGCCGCCATGCTCGCTCCCACCAGCGTGCGCGCCGAGGACACCCCGCCCGACGCCGACGCGCAGGCGCGGATCCGCCAGCTCGACGCGGTGCAGGTGCAGGGCAGCCTGCTCGGCCGCTCCACCGTCGAGGACGTGCAGCACTACGCCGGCAGCCGCCAGGTGATCGACAGCACGCAGCTGCGCACCGGCGCCAACCGCTCGCTGGACGACGCGCTGCAGAAGGTGCCGGGCATCAAGGTGTTCGACGAGACCGGCACCGGCGCGCTGCCGCAGATCATGCTGCGCGGCCTGTACGAGAGCCGCAGCGGCCGCGTCCAGGTGCTGGAGGACGGCATTCCGCTGGCGCTGGCGCCATACGGGCAGACCAGCCTGTCGCTGTTCCCGGTCGGCCTGAACCAGATCGACCGCATCGACATCGTGCGCGGCGGCGCGGCGGTGCAGTACGGCCCCAACAACGTCGGCGGCGTGATCAACCTGATCAGCCCGGACATCCCCACCACCTGGACCACCACGCTGGGCCAGAAGGTCACCGCCGGCGGCGTCGGGCATTACCTGAGCGACACCGCGATCAGCACCGGCGGCTATGCCAGCGACACGTTCGGTCTGCAACTGGACGCCAACTGGACCAAGGGCGACTACTGGCGCGAGCACAGCGCCACCGACATCAAGAACCTGCGCCTGCGCGCGGAATGGTGGCTGGCGCCGGACAAGCTGCTCAAAGCCAGCGTGCAGCGCTACGTCGCCGACATGGACATGGCCGGCGCCTTGTCCGTCGCCGACTATCTGCGCGATCCGCGCCAGTCGACGCGGCCGCTGGACGAATTCACCGGCCGCACCACCCGCGCCTCGCTGGTCTATCAGCAGGACTTCGGCGATGTGGGGCCGTTCCAGGACCTGCGCCTGGACTGGAGCAACTTCAGCGCGCGCAGCAGCCGCAACTTCATCGTCGGCATGCGCTCGGCGGCCAGCGAGACCTGGCGCCCCGACCTGCCGCCGCAACTGCGGCAGAGCGCCCCGCGCGATTTCCGCGTCTACGGCAGCGAGCCGCGGCTGAGCTGGACGATGGGCGACGGCGCGGTGCGCCAGCAGTGGACGCTGGGCGCGCGCGCGATCAACGAGGACATCGACTTCCTGGTCGGCAACACCCGCCTCAGGGACGGCCTGTACACCCTGGTGCGCGACTGGCGCTTCAAGGACCGCGGCGCGGCGGCCTACGTGAGCGACGCGATTTCCCTGGCCGACGGCCGCGTCACCGTCACCCCCGGCCTGCGCTACGAGCAGGTCGATTCGCGCTACTACAACCTGGCCAGCGGCGCGCGCACGCGCAACAAGACCGACGACGTGCTGCCCGGCCTGACCCTGGGATTCCAGGCCAGCCCGCAGTGGTACCTGTACGCCGACGGACAGCGCTCGCTGCGCGCGCCGCAGGTCACCCAGATCATCTTCGGCGACAACCTCGACGCCGAACTGGCCTGGAACTACGAAGCCGGCGCACGCTACCAGCCCAATGAGCGCACCCGCGTGCAGTTCGGCGGCTACCTGATCGACTTCGACCAGCAGATCCAGCTCGACAACACCACGCGCACCTACCGCAACCTCGGCAAGACCCGCCACCAGGGCGGCGAAGTGGAACTGCAGTGGAGCCCGGCGCAACTGCGCGCGCTGACCCTCAACGCCGGCTACGCCTACCTGGATGCGCGGCAGGAATCGGGCGTGTACGACGGCCTGCGCGTGCCCTACACCTCGCGCAACCAGCTCACCCTCGGCGCGTCGTACCGGCCCGAATCCGGTCATACCACCGTCGCCGTTTCCAGCTATTACTTCAGCCGCGCCTTCAGCGATGCGGCCAACACCGTGCAGGAGAACGCGATCGCCTCGATCGGCGAGCTGCCGGCCTACTGGGTGTGGAACGCGCAGCTGAGCCAGGTGCTCAGCGAAGGCGCCAGCGGCAAGCTCAGCGCGTCGCTGGCGGTCAACAACCTGTTCGATCGCAAGTACTGGTACCGCGGCATCGACACCAGTCCCTGGGGCCGGCAGCCGGCGCCGGGCCGCAGCGTCACCGTCGGCCTCGAGTACACGTTCTGATCCACCGCCGGCGTCGGACGACGACGCCGGCCGCCGCACCACCGCGCGCCAGCACGGCGCGCCGCCGCCCGCGGGAGACGCGGGCACCTGCAGCGGACGCAGCCGCGTCCTTCCCCTACCCAGCGCGCGCCCGATGCGATGCGCCAGGCAACCACGCGACCCTGCCGCAGCCGCGGCGCATGCCTCCCGTGTCCGCCTCCGCGCGGCCGCGCCGGCGGCGTGCGTGCGCCTGCGCCCGACGAGACCCGCACATGACCTCGCACGACGCTCCCCTGCTGCTCCTCAGTCACGTCTGCCACCCGGCGGTGACCGATGGCTTCCTCCCCGCCGCGCAGCGCCTGGGCGTGCCGGTGCTGCTGCTGACCGACCACCGCCACGCGCACCTCGACCAGTTCCGCCGCCATCCGCCGGCCGCACCGGTGCAGGTGCTGGAGTGCGACGTGTTCAATCCGCTGGGCGTGCTCGACCTGCTCGGCAGCCTGCCGCAGCCGCCGCGCGCGGTGTTCAGCAACAGCGACCACCTGCAGACCAGCGCCGCCGTGGTCGCCGCCGCGCTCGGCGTGCCGGGCAAGGAGTGGCAGGTCTGCTACGCGGCCAAGAACAAGGCGGCGATGCGCCAGCGGCTGCGCGCGCTCGGCCTGCCGGCGCCGTGGTTCTGCAGCCTGGCGCCGGGCGCGATGCCGCCGGCGCAGGCGCCCTGGCCGCTGATCGCCAAGCCGCGCGAAGGCGTGGCCAGCCTGGACGTGCGCCACTGCGCCGACGCGGCGGCGCTGCAGGCCTACCTCGATGATTTCTGGCAGCGCCACCCGCAGCGCAGCGTGCTGCTGGAGAGCGTGCTGGAGGGTCCGCTGTTCACCCTGGAAACGCTAGGCGACGGGCGCACCCTGCAGCCGATCGGCGGCTTCGACGTGCAACTGTCGGCGCCACCGCATTTCGTCGAATGCGAGGCGCGCTGGCGCAGCGCCATCGACACCCCGGTGCTGCAGCAGGCACTGACGCAACTGCAGGCGTTCGGCATCGGCTTCGGCGTGTGCCACAGCGAGTTCATCCTCACCGCCGACGGCCCGGTGCTGGTGGAGATCAACTACCGCAGCATCGGCGACGGCCGCGAATTCCTGCTCGACCGCCTGTTCGGCGGGCACTGGTTCGACAGCGTGCTCGGCCTGCACCTGGGCCGGCCGCTGCCGGCGCTGCAGGCGCGCCGCGCGCAGGCGCTGGTGCGCTACTACGTGGCCGAGCACGACGGCAGGCTGGCGGTGGCCAGCGCCGACCACGCCAGCAGCGACGCGCACTGGGAAGCACGCTACCGCCGCCTGCGGCAACCCGGCGACGCCATCCGCCTGAGCCACTCCAACAAGGATTACCTGGGCGTGCTGGACGTGCTCGCCGACACCGCGTCGGACCTGCAGCAGGCGCTGGCCCGCACCGAGGCGTCGCTGCACTGGCGCATCGACACCACCACCGGAGTGGCGGCATGAGCCAGGACGCCGACCGCCGCTACATCGACCTGCGCGTGATCGACGCCTGCCTGCGCGAAGACCTGCGCGGCATCGTCAGCCGCGGCGCCGCGGCCACGCCGCCGCCGGCGGTGCTCGCCGCCTGGGCGCAGGCGCCGCTGCCCGCGGACGCCATCTGGTGGCGCATCGCGCACCTGCCCGACGGCGAACTGTGGCTGCCGCTGCGCCGCGCCGGCTACCTGCAGACCGTGAGCGCCTGCAGCGACGGCTGGGTCCTGCAAACCGGGCAGCACAGTGTCTGCGAATCCGGCGCCGCGCAGTGGCTGGCGCGACTGGGTGCCGGGCTCGACGCGGAGACCCAGGCGCTGCACCGCGCCTATGTCGAGGAAGCCGAGTGCGCGGTACGCCAGCGCGCGCTCGCGCGGCAGGCCTACGCGCAGCAACGGCCGCTGCTGGCCACCGCGCTGGACGCCGCCGATGCGCACGAGCGCGCCTACCGCTGCGAACAACTGGCCAGCCACCGCGACCATCCGTTCTATCCCAGCGCACGCGCCAAGCTTGGCCTGGACGATGCCGACCTGCCGCGCTACGCACCGGAGTTCGGCCCCAGCTTCGCGCTGCGCTGGCTGGCGCTGCCAATCGCGCAGGTCACCCAGACCACGCCGCCGCCGGCGTTCTGGCCGCGCCCGAGCATGCTCGGCCTGGACCCGGCGCTGGACGCCGACCATGTCGCCTGGCCGCTGCACCCGCTGATCTTCGCGAGGCTGGGCGAGGACGGCTTCGCCCTGCCGGACGGCGCGATCGCCGCGCCGCAGCCGTGGCTGCAGGTGCGCCCGTCGCTGTCGCTGCGCACGGTGATTCCGCTGGCGTTTCCGGATCATCATCTGAAGCTGCCGGTGCCGATGCGCACGCTCGGCGCGCTCAACCTGCGCCTGATCAAACCGTCCACGCTGTACGACGGTCACTGGTTCGAACGCGTGCTGTGCGACCTGGCCGCGCACGATCCGGCGCTGGGCGAACGCTACCTGCACGTGGACGAGGCGCATGCCGGCCATGTCGGCGAGACACGCCACCTGTCCTACCTGCTGCGCCGCTATCCGGCGTTGCCGGAGGCGACCCTGGTACCGGTGGCCGGCCTGTGCGCGACGCTGCCCGATGGCCGACCGCTGGCCGCGCACCTGGCCGACCGCTTCCATGGCGGCGACCTCACCGCCTGGTGGGACAGCTACCTGGCGCTGATGTGCCAGGTGCACCTGCGGCTGTGGCTGCGCTACGGCATCGCGCTGGAGGCCAACCAGCAGAACAGCGTGCTGATCTACGCCGCCGGCCGCGCGCCGCGGCTGCTGATGAAGGACAACGACGCGGCGCGGGTGCTGCTGCCGCGGCTGTACGCGCAACGGCCGGCGCTGGCCGCGCTGGGCACCCCGCGCGACGCGCGTATCGTGGTGCAGGACGACGCCGCGCTGGCGCGGATGTTCTGCACCATCATCCTGCAACTGGATCTGCAGGCGGTGCTGGAAGGGCTGGCGGAATGGCAGCCGGGACTGCGCGCCCCGCTGTACGCACTGCTGCGCGCGCGCCTGCACGGCACCCTGCGCGCGCTGCGTGAGGACGGCATCGACACCGCCCCGGCGCAGGCGCTGCTGGACGCGCCCACGCTTCCGGTGAAGTACCTGCTCAGCGCCGGCAGCCTGCTCGGCAAGCAGATCACCGGCGCGGCGGACATCAACAAGTTCTACGGCGACAGCGCGCCCAACCTGCTGCGCGAGGATGCGCTGACGGCGCGCGCGGTCGCGGCCGGGGCGGCGCGATGAAGCGCCTCCTCGGCCCGGTGCTGGCCGCGCATTATCTGGCCGCCTTCACCGCGCTGGGCATGCCGCTGTTCCTGCCGCAGGTGCTGCAGCAGCTCGCGCCGGGTGCGGCGATCGGCTGGAGCGGCGTGCTGTACGTGCTGCCGACGCTGTGCACTGCGCTCACCGCCAGCACCTGGGGCCGGCTGGCCGACCGCTATGGACGCAAGCGCTCGCTGCTGCGCGCGCAACTCGGCCTGGCGCTTGGCTTCCTCATGGCCGGCTTCGCGCCGAACCTGGGCTGGCTGGTCGTCGGCTTGGTCGTGCAAGGCGCCTGCGGCGGCTCGCTGGCCGCGACCAACGCCTATCTCAGCAGCCAGGCGCAGCGTGGCTCGCTGGCGCGGGCGCTGGACTGGACCCAGTTCTCGGCACGCCTGGCGATGGTCACCGCACCGGCGCTGCTCGGCCTGGCCACCGCGCTGGGGCCGGCGCAGTCGCTGTACCGCTACCTGGCGCTGCTGCCGCTGCTGGCCTTCGCGCTGAGCTGGCGGTTGCCGGCCGATCCGCCGCGCGCGCCGGCGGCAGTCGCATCCACACCCGCGATGCCGCAGGCGGATGCGGCGCAGCGCCGCCAGCGCTGGGCGCTGTGGACCACGCAGTTCCTGTTCTGTTTCGCGATGGTGGTGACCTTTCCCTACTTCCTGCCGTATGCGCAAGCGCACGGCATCGGCAGCAGCGCGGTCGCCGGCCTGCTGTACAGCCTGCCGCACCTGGTCTACCTGGTGCTGATGCCGTGCTGGCGCGGTCGCGACCACCGCATGTCGCCGCTGCCGGCGGGGCTGGCGCTGTTCGCACTGGCCTGCCTGCTGCAGATGGCGCCGCCGGCGCCCGGCTGGTTGATCGCCGCGCGGCTGCTGTTCGGCCTGGGCATGTGGATGGCGCTGCGCGGCCTCAACCGCAGCCTGGCCGAGGTTGCCGGCGGGCGCGGCGCGGGTCAGTTGTTCGGCCGCTTCGATGCCGCCGGCAAGTACGCCGGCGTCGCCGGCGGCGCCCTCGCCGGTGCCCTGGTGCAAGGCCATGGCCTGGCCGTTCCCTTCCTCGCCGCCGCCGCGGCCGCCCTGCTGGCGCTGCTGCCGGCCCTGATGCTCACGTCCGTTCGGAGAACCGTCCATGTCCCCGTTGCCGATGCATGACCCGTGGTACGACAGCCTGGCGCAAGCGCAGGCGATCACCTGCTGGCTCAACTGCTACCTGCGCGAAGTCGCGCTCGGTCGCGGCCTGGCCGACTTCGACTATCGCGGCCTGGACCGGCCCGGCATCGCTGCCGCCGGCGAGCGCTGGCTGCGCCTGCGCCTGCCCTCCGGCGCCACGCTGTGCGTGCGCCTGGCGCATGCCGACGGCCTGGGCCGCTGCCGCTTCGCCTCGGCGCCCTACCTGAAGGCCGACGGCCGTCCGTGGCACTGCCTGGACGCAGAGGCGCTGGTGCGCCTGCTGCTGCAGGAACTCAGCGAAGGCGAGCACGCGCCCAACCTGGAACTGCTGGCGCAGAGCGCCAACAGCATCGCCATCACCGCGCAGTTGCTGCGCCAGGCCGACGCCGCCCAGCCCACCGGCGAGACGCTGATCGATGCCGAGCAGTCGATGCTGTGGGGCCACGCCTTCCATCCCACGCCCAAGAGCCGCGAAGGCGTGCCGCTGGAGCAGGTGCTGGCCTGCGCGCCGGAAGCGCGCAGCGCCTTCCCGCTGTTCTGGTTCCGCATCGATCCGCGCCTGTATCGCGCACAGGGCGATGACGTGCGCGCGACGCTGGCGCAGGCTGGCGGCGGCGCCGACCTGTACCCGTGCCATCCGTGGGAGGCCGAGCGCGTGCTGGCGCATCCGCTGCTGCGCCAGGCGCAGGCGCGCGGCTGGATCGAGCCGCTGGGCGAACGCGGCCTGGCGCTGCGCCCGACCTCGTCGGTGCGCACGCTCTACCACGCCGAGCTCGATCATTTCCTCAAGCTGTCGGTACACGTGCGCCTGACCAACTGCGTGCGCAAGAACGCCTGGTACGAACTGGAAAGCGCGGTGGCGCTGACCCGCCTGCTGGCGCCGGACTGGCAGGCGCTGGCACAGCGCGTGCCCGGCTTCAACGTGCTGCTGGAGCCGGCCGCCACCGATCTGGACTTCTCCGCGCTGGACGCCGATGCGCAGGCCTGCCGCGAGCTGGGCGAGAGCTTCGGCGTGCTGTACCGGCAGGCGATCCCGGCGGCGCAGCGGGCACGCTATCGCCCGCAGGTGGCCGGTGCGCTGTTCACCAACGATGCACGCGGCCAGCCGGCTTGCGCCGCCGCACTGCAGACGCTGGCGCAGCGCAGCGGCAGCAGCCTGGAGGCGGCCACCGCGGCCTGGTTCCGCGCCTATGCGCGACTTCTGCTGGATGGCGTGTGGAGCGCCTGGTTCGGCTACGGCATCGTGCTGGAGCCGCACCTGCAGAACACCGTGATCGGCTGCGAGGACGGCCTGCCGACACAGGTGTGGATCCGCGACCTCGAAGGCACCAAGCTGCTGCCGTCGCGCTGGCCGGCCGCACGCCTGTCGGGCATGTCCGAGACCGCGCGACAGTCGCTGTATTACAGCGCCGAACGCGGCTGGAACCGCATCGCCTACTGCGCGCTGGTCAACAACCTGGCCGAAGCAATCTTCCACCTCGCCGACGGCCACGACCGCCGCGAACGCCAGCTGTGGCAGATCGTCGGCGACATCGCGCGCAGCTGGCAGCAGCGCCACGGCACGCAACCGGCACTGCAGGCCCTGCTCGACGGCGCGCCGCTGCCGGCCAAAAACAACCTGCGCCTGCGCCTGCTGCAGCGTGCCGACCGCCATGCCGACTACAGCTTCCTGCCCAACCCGATCGGCAGCGCCGCGCTGCGGCAGGCGGCGGCATGAGCCTGCGCATCGATCCCGCACCACTGCACGCGGCGCTGGCGCAGTTGCGCACGCAGGCCGACGGCCCGGTCTGCGCCTACGTCTACGACCTGGCCGCGCTGCAGGCGCATGCGGCGATGCTGCGCGCGCACCTGCCGGCCGAGTGCGAGCTGTTCTATGCGGCCAAGGCCAACGCCGAGCCCCCCGTGCTGCGCACGCTGGCACCGTGGGTGGACGGTTTCGAGGCGGCCTCCGGCGGCGAACTGCAATGGCTGCACACGCACCAGCCGGGCCGTCGACTGCTGTTCGGTGGCCCCGGCAAGCTCGATACCGAACTGCAGCTGGCCGCCAGCCTGCCCGACTGCAGCGTGCACGTGGAAAGCCTGGGCGAGCTGCAGCGACTGGCGCGCATCACCGCGTCGCGCACAGGCCCGTTGTCGGTGTTCCTGCGCCTGAACATCGTGGTGCCGGGCATGCAGGACACGCGCCTGGTGATGGGCGGGCGACCCTCGCCGTTCGGCCTGGACGTGGACGACCTGGATGCCGCGATGCAGGTGCTGCGCGGCGCGAGCGGGCTGCGCCTGGACGGCTTCCACTTCCACCTGCTGTCGCACCAGCGCGATGCGCAGCTGCAGTTGCGGCTGATCGCGCACTACCTGCAGACCGTGCAGGGCTGGCGCCAGGCCTACGCGCTGGGCCCACTGACGGTGAATGCCGGCGGCGGCTTCGGCGTGGACTACGCCGATCCGGCGGCCTCGTTCGACTGGGCCGCGTTCTGCGCGGGGTTGCCGGCGCTGCTGCGCACGCACGGCCAAGGTCTGCGCCTGCGCCTGGAGCCGGGCCGCTATGTCAGCGTCGCCTGCGGCTGGTACCTGATGGAGGTGCTGGACATCAAGCGCAGCCATGGCGCGCAGTTCGCCGTCGGCCGCGGCGGCACCCATCATTTCCGCACGCCTGCCGCGCAAGGCCACGACCATCCGTTCCTGGTGCTGCGCGGCACCCAGCCGCCGGTGCTGCGCGATGCGCGGGTGACCCTGGTCGGGCAACTGTGCACGCCCAAGGACGTACTGGCCCGCGACCAGCCGGTGGCCGCACTGGCGCCGGGCGACTTCCTGGCGTTCCCGCTGGCCGGCGCCTACGCCTGGAACATCTCGCACCAGCAGTTCCTGATGCATCCACCGCCACAGATGCTGTTCCTCGACGGGCCGGCGCAGGCCGCCGACGCCTTGCCGCAGCGCCGCATTGCCGACTCGGCCGCCGCCGCGTCATGATCCGGTCACCCGTGCCGGCGCACCCTGCCGGCACATCCAACCGGAGCTGCCGCCATGACCCGTTCCGCCCGCTTCGCCGCCACCTGCCTGCTGCTGAGCTTCACCGCCGCCCCACTGCTGGCCGCCGCCGCGACCAAGCCGCAGACCGCACAACAGACCCTGATGGCCAAGTGCTCGGCCCAGAACAAGGGCAAGAAAGGCGATGAGTACAAGAGCGCGCAAAAGGCCTGCCTCAGCGGCGGCACCGCGCCTGCAGCCGGCAACGCTTCGCAGCAACGGATGAAGGACTGCAACGCGCAAGCCGCGACGCAGAAACTGCAGGGCGACGCCCGCAAGACCTTCATGAGCGGTTGCCTCAAAAAAACAGTGAGCCAGTAAGCCCCTCTCCCCCCGGCGACCGAAGGAAGTCCCGTGGGAGAGAGGTTGGGGTGGGGGTACGGCGCGTAGCGTCTCGCGGTGTTTGGGGGCACGAGGCTGCGCCCTACCCTCATCCGCCCCTTCGGGGCACCTTCTCCCAAGGGGAGAAGGGAAAAGCCGAGCCCCTCTCCCCCCGGGAGAGGGGTTGGGGTGAGGGTACGGCGCCTGGCGTCTCGCGATGTTCGGGGGCACGAGGCTGCGCCCTACCCTCATCCGCCCCTGCGGGGCACCTTCTCCCAAGGGGAGAAGGGGGAAAAGCCGAGCCCCTCTCCCCCGGGAGAGGGGTTGGGGTGAGGGTACGGCGCCTGGCGTCTCGCGATGTTCGGGTGCACGAGGCTACGCCCGTACCCTCATCCGCCCCTGCGGGGCACCTTCTCCCAAGGGGAGAAGGGAAAAGCCGAGCCCCTCTCCCCTCGGGAGAGGGGTTGGGGTGAGGGTACGACAGCCAGCGAAGCCAGCAAGGACCGGCATTGCCAACCGCCACCGCTCTTACGAATCCCTGCTTTCCACAGCCGAACGGCTGGTCATCCCGACTCTCCAATCCCGGCCCTTCAACCATTCGACGCCGGCGTAGAAGCCGCAGCCGCAGGCGGCTCGACATGCAGTGGCAAACCAGCATGATCCACCGGAATCGGCGCATAGTCCTCGCCGAACGCCACTTCGCCCGGCGTCCATCCTGAGCGGCGCCGCACCGCACCCCAGAAGCGCTTGAGCCCTTCCAACTGCAGCGCCACCAGGCCCAGCTCGTTGTCGCGGTCCACCATCGGGTCGCCCACGCCGGTCGGCCGCACCGGCTCGCCGTACAGCGCGGTGCCGAACAGCACGTCCCAGAACGCGAACACCTGGCCGAAGTTGCAGTTGTGCAGCCCCGGTCGCTCCGGGTCCACGCGCATGTGGTGCAGGCGGTGGAACGGCGGATCGACCAGGATCTTGTCGAGCACCGGACCGAAGCCGAACCGGGTGTTGGCATGCGACAGGTTCTGCACCAGCTCGCCGAGCAGCATCAGCCAGGCGAACTCGTCGGCCTCGATGCCGAACGCGATGCCCACCGCGGCCAGCACGAACGACTGCAGCATGCCGTCCAGGTAGTTGCTGCGGTCGTTGGCCCAGCAGCTGAGCTGGCGCTGGCTGTGGTGCATGCTGTGCATCGCCCACCACCACGGCATCCAGTGCTGCACCCGGTGCATCCAGTAGTAGGTGAAGTCGTAGGCCAGGTAGTACAGCGCGAACAGCGCCAGCGGATGCCGGTCCAGCCACGGCCAGGCATGGCGCAGGCCGGTCTCCGGCGCCGCCGCGGCGTTGGGGTCGGCGCCGCCCAGCGCGTTCACCACCGGGGTCAGGATCAGGAACGAGAACAGCGGGAACACCCCGATCAGCATCAACCAGGTGTAGTGGAAGTCGATCCGCGCCAGCCGCCGATGTTCCCAGCGCTCGGCCGGCCACAGGCTCTCCAGCGGCCGGAACAGCACGCCGATGATGGACAGCTGCAGGGCCGCCACCAGCAGCGAGGCGGCGATGTCGTGCGGATCGTCGCTGAGCCCGGTCAGGTGCAGCGCCGCCAGCAGCGGCGCCACCGCGTGGCTGGCGACCAGGTCGACCAGCGTGGACCAGGCGTGGGCAATGGACGAGACCATGGCGATGACAGGCATGCGAAGACGGCGATGGGGGCGCGACGGCCGGCGCGACAGCATGCGGCCGCTGGCTTTCGCCAAGCTGTCCACGCCGGCCGATGCCGGCCACGCGCGGTCGTGCTAGTGCGTCGCGACAGCGTCGGGTCGCCGGCCCGGCAGCAGCGCGGCGACGCTGCCCAGCAGCGGCAGGAACGACATCACCTGGTACACGAAGACGATGCCGCGATGGTCGGCGAGCAGGCCCAGCACCGCCGCGCCCAGCCCGCCCATGCCGAAGGCGAAGCCGAAGAACAGCCCGGAGATGGTGCCGATGCGGCCGGGCATCATTTCCTGCGCATACACCAGGATCGCCGAGAACGCCGAGGACAACACGAAGCCGATCAGCACGGTCAACGCGGTGGCCGCATGCAGGCCCACGTGCGGCAGCGCCAGCGCGAACGGCGCCACGCCCAGGATCGACACCCAGATCACCGGCTTGCGGCCGATGCGGTCGCCGACCGGGCCGCCGATCAACGTGCCCAATGCCGACGCCAGCAGGAACGCGAACAGGTGCAGCTGCGCGCTCTGCACCGAAATGCCGAAGCGCTGGATCAGGTAGAACGTGTAGTAGCTGCTCAGCCCGGCGATGTAGAAATACTTGGAGAAGATCAGCAGCAGCAGGATGCCGACGATGCGCACCACCGTGGCGCGCGGCAGCGCCGGCACCGCGGCGACCGGCCGCGGCGCCGCGCGCGCGGCCTGCAGGTGCAGCGCGTACCAGCGCCCGACGTAGGACAACAAGGCGATGCCGAGCAACGCCGCGCCGCCGAACCAGGCCACGCTGTGGCGGCCGTTGGGCACGATCACCGCCGCGGCGATCAGCGGCCCCAGCGCGGTGCCGGTATTGCCGCCGACCTGGAACACCGATTGCGCAAGACCATGGCGGCCGCCCGAGGCCAGCCGCGCGATGCGCGAGGATTCGGGATGGAAGATCGCCGAGCCGATCCCGACCAAGGCCGCCGCCAGCAACACCATGCCGAAGCTGGGCGCATAGGCCAGCAGCAACAACCCGCACAGCGTGGAACTCATGCCCATCGGCAGCGAATACGGCGCCGGTCGGCGATCGGTGCGCAGCCCGATCAGCGGCTGGAACAGCGAGGCGGTGATCTGGTAGGTGAGAGTGATCAGCCCGACCTGGGCGAAGCTGAGCTGGAACTGGCCCTTGAGCACCGGGTACAGCGCCAGGATCAGCGACTGCATCATGTCGTTGATCAGGTGCGAGGAGGTGATCGCAGCCAGAACGCCGGACGCGACCTTGCGCAGGGCGACGGGAGCGGCGGGAGAGGCAGCAGCGGGCGCGGCAGGACGCAGCGTGGACATGGCGGGACAGGCATTGCCGGGAGTGCGTGCATGGTAGGCTGCCCTGCCCCGACCTTCTTGCGCGACATGCCCAGTAACCATCGCAAAAAGGACATGCTGGTGCCGCGCGCCGGCCGCAATGCGGACGACGCGCCCGCCGACGTGGTGTGCAAGGCCGTCGACTACCCGCCCGACAGCGCCATCGCCCCGCACCGGCATGCGCGTCATCAGTTGATCTACGCGGTCTCCGGCCTGATGGTGGTACGCTCGGGCCAGGGCCACTGGGTGGTGCCGAGCACGCGCGCGCTGTGGATCCCCGCCGGCACCGAGCACAGCGTGCGCTGGATCGGCGTCCTGCGCATGCGCAGCCTGTACATCCGCCCCGCCGCCATCGCCGGCATGCCAGACACGCCGACGGTGATGGCGGTGGAGCCGCTGCTGGAAGCACTGATCCGCAGCGCCGCGGAGATCCCCTGGGACCACGCCGCCGACTCGCGCGACGGGCGGCTGATGCGGCTGATCCTGGACGAACTGCATGCCCTGCCGGCGCTGCCGCTGTACCTGCCGCAGCCGCGCGATCCGCGCCTGCTGCGCATCGCCGCCGCGCTCGACGCCGACCCGGCCGCTCCCACCACGCTGCACGCCTGGGCCGCGGCGCTGGGTGTGGACGTCAAGACCATCCAGCGCCTGTGCCAACGCGAACTGCAGATGCGCTTCGGCCAGTGGCGCCAGCAACTGCGCCTGCTGCGCGGGCTCGAACGGCTGGCCGCCGGCGACCGCATCATCGACGTGGCGCTGGAGCTGGGCTACGACAGCCCCAGCGCGTTCACCGCCATGTTCAAGCGCCAGTTCGGGCAGCCGCCGAGCCAGTTCTTCCGCTGAGCACGCGTGCAGCCCGCGGCGTGGCTCAGGCCTGCGCCAGCGCCTGCTGCAGGTCGGCGAGCAGGTCGTCGATGTGCTCGATGCCCACCGACAGCCGCACCGTATCCTCGCTGACGCCGCTGCGCTGCAATTCCTCGGGCGAGAGCTGGCGATGCGTGGTGGACGCCGGATGCGTGGCCAGCGACTTGGCGTCGCCGATGTTGACCAGGCGGGTGAACAGTTGCAGCGCATCGAGGAAGCGCGCGCCGGCGGCGCGGCCGCCGCGCAGGCCGAAGGTCAGCACACCCGAGCCGTGGCCGCGCAGGTACTTTTGCGCCAGCGCGTGCTCGGGATGGTCCGGCAGGCCGGCGTAGTTGACCCACTCCACCTTGGCCTCGCCCTGCAGGTGCCGCGCCAGCGCCAGCGCGTTCTGGTTGATCCGGTCCATGCGCAGCGGCAACGTCTCGATGCCCTGCAGGATCTGGAACGCGTTGAACGGCGACAGCGCCGCGCCGGTGTTGCGTAGCGGCACCACCCGCGCGCGACCGATGTAGGCAGCCTCACCCAGCGCCTCGGTGTAGACCACACCGTGGTAGCTCACGTCCGGCTCGTTGAGGCGGCGGAAGCGCTGTGCGTGCGTCGCCCACGGGAAGCGCCCGGAATCGACGATCGCCCCGCCCAGGCTGGTGCCGTGGCCGCCCAGGTACTTGGTCAGCGAATGCACCACGATGTCGGCGCCGAAGTCGAACGGCCGCAGCAGGTACGGCGTGGGCACGGTGTTGTCGACGATCAGCGGCACGCCATGCGCGTGGGCGATGGCGGCCACCGCTTCCAGGTCGGTGACGTTGCCGCGCGGATTGCCGATCGACTCGACGAAGATGGCCTTGGTGCGCTCGTCGATCAACCCGGCGAACGCGCCCGGATCGCGGTAGTCGGCGAAGCGGGTCTGGATGCCGGACAGCGGCAGCGTATGCGCGAACAGGTTGTAGGTGCCGCCGTACAGCGCGCTGGAGGAGACGATGTTGTCGCCGGCCTCGGCGATGGTCTGGATGGCATAGGTCACCGCCGCCTGCCCGGAGGCCACCGCCAGCGCGCCGATACCGCCTTCAAGCGCGGCGATGCGCTGCTCCAGCACGTCTGTGGTGGGGTTCATGATGCGGCTGTAGATGTTGCCCCGCACCTTCAGGTCGAACAGGTCGGCGCCGTGCTGGGTGTCGTCGAAGGCATAGGCCACAGTCTGGTAGATCGGCACCGCCACCGCGCGGGTGGTCGGATCGGGACGATAGCCGCCGTGCACGGCGATGGTTTCCAGCTTCCAGTTCGGGTCGGACATGGACGGATCTCGGCAAGAGGAGCCGAGACGATAGCGCCCTGCGTGGCAGCGAATGCAAACCCGCGGTTATGAGGCCATGACGCCGGGTTGTCAGCCCACCCGGTGCGGACGGCGCGCGGGCACCCGGTATGATGGGCCGGCCAGCCCGCCGGGATGCTCACCCGATGCAACGCGCCGCCATCCGCTCGATTCCGCTGCTGCTCTTCGCCCTGCCAGCGTTCGCGCGGGCCGCGCCGCCGCCGTCCTATGCGATGGAACAGTGGAGCCAGCCCTACACTTGCGAGGCGCAGCACCAGCGCTATCTGGCCGATCCCGAACAGGATTCCAGCGTGCCCGCGCACGTCATGATGCAACGCTACCTCGGCGTGCTCGACGCGGTGATCGCTGGCGACGAGGCGGCGTTGACCTTGCGCCATCTCTGCGATCGGTTCGACCTGGATTTTTTCCCCGGCATGCTGCCGCCGCCGTATGCCGAACCGTGGAATCCCTCGCCGCGGCCACCGGTCGGCAACGTCTTCGCTGCTTTCGTCGACGCCGCCGGCATGGCGTTCACGCAAGAGGTCGAAGCGAAGTACTTGCCCGACCGGGCCTCGCTCTCGCTTTCCATCAGTTCCAAGGAAGATGCGCCCGTGGCTGCGGGCAGCGGGCTCGGCTACCGCTATCGCGACATGGGCGACGCCTGCCCGCTGCGGCTAGGGCAACTGGCCGACAGGCTGGCCGCCGCCGGATTCTCGAAAGAGTACTTCGCTGTCGAGCCGCCACCACCGCAATACGCCGATACCGACTTTGGCGTCGGCGCCAGTTTCCAGCGCGACAAGCTTGCCGTGGGGGCCACCCTGCAAGGTACGTTCGCCGCGCAACGCGCACACCCCGAGGCGGCCTGCGTAGCAGGCATCACGCTGTCCCTGGAGAAGTAGGCGCACGCACTGCTGCCGGAGGGAACGCCGACCTTGGCGCGCCGATCCGTCGCGGCATGCAGCGCGCCATGGGCCAACAGCCAGGCACGCAACGCCTCGGCATCGACATAGCCCTCGGCACGCAGGCCCAAGGCGCACGCAGCATCGACGTTGATCGTCGCATCGTCGACGATCAAGGCCGCGTCCGCCTTTACGCCGAGCCGCGCCAGTGCATGCAGGAAGATCGCCGGCTCGGGTTTGATCGCACCGACCTCGCTGGAATTCACCACCGCATCGAACGCGTCGGCGATGCCGAGCGCCTGCAGGTCGTGCGACAGGCGCGAGGTGGCGTTGCTCAGCAGCACCACGGGCATGCGCTGGCGCACCTGACGCAGCAGCGCCAGCACCGGCGGGTTGAGCCGCGCCGCCGTCGGCGCGGACCAGGCGTCGACCAAGGCCGCAACGTCGGCCCCGTGCGCGAGCGCGGCGAGGCGCGCGGCCACCTCGGCCCGCCATTGCGCATCGAGCGTCGCACCGCGAATCGCCGGCTCCAGCAGCGCCGGCGCGAATGCCACCGCGCGCAGACTGCCCGGCGGCACGCCGTGCGCGCGCTCCAGCGCCGCATCGTCGTCGGGCCACAGCCGCAGCACTCCGTCCATGTCCACCAGCAGGGCGCGCGCCGCCGACACAGCGGAACGCGCCTGCGCGATGGAACCCATCAGGCCTTCTCGAACACCAGCTTGCCGCCCTCGGCCTCGACCTTGATGGTGTCGCCGCTGAGGAACTGGCCGGACAGGATCTGCTGCGCCAGCGGGTTCTCCAGTTGCGACTGGATCGCGCGCTTGAGCGGACGCGCGCCGTACACCGGGTCGAAGCCGACATTGCCGAGCAGCTCCAGCGCGCGCTCGCCCAGTTCGATCTTCAGCCCGCGCTCGGCCAGGCGCTTCTCCAGGCCATGCAGCTGGATGCGCGCGATCGACTTGATCTGCGCCTTGTCCAGCGGATGGAACACCACGATGTCGTCCAGGCGGTTGATGAACTCCGGGCGGAAGTGCGCCTGCACCACGCCCATCACCGCCGCCTTCATCTGCGTGTAGGCCTCGGCGCTGCCGTCGCCGCTCAGCTCCTGGATCTGGTGCGAGCCCAGGTTGGAGGTCATCACGATGACGGTGTTGCGGAAGTCCACGGTACGCCCCTGGCCATCGGTGAGGCGGCCGTCGTCGAGCACCTGCAGCAGGATGTTGAACACGTCGCTGTGCGCCTTCTCGACTTCGTCGAGCAGGATCAGCGAATACGGCCGACGCCGCACCGCCTCCGTCAGGTAGCCGCCTTCCTCATAGCCGACATAGCCCGGAGGCGCACCGATCAGCCGCGCCACCGAGTGCTTCTCCATGAACTCGCTCATGTCGATGCGGATCATCGCGTCGCTGCTGTCGAACAGGAACTCGGCCAGCGCCTTGCACAGCTCGGTCTTGCCGACGCCGGTGGGGCCCAGGAACAGGAACGAGCCGCTGGGCCGGTTCGGATCGGACAGGCCGGCGCGCGAGCGGCGCACCGCGTCGGACACCACCTTGATCGCCTCTTCCTGGCCGACCACGCGCTGGTGCAGTTCGTCCTCCATGCGCAGCAGCTTGTCGCGCTCGCCCTCGAGCATCTTGTTGACCGGGATACCGGTCCAGCGCGACACCACCTCGGCGATCTCCTCGGCGGTGACGCGGTCCTGTACCAGCTTGAAGTCGTGCTGTTCGGCCTCGTTGGCCGCGGCCAGCTGCTTCTCCAGGTTCGGCAGCAGGCCGTACTGGATCTCGCTCATCTTGGCGTAGTCCTGGCGCCGCTGCGCGGCCTCCAGTTCCACGCGCGCCTGCTCGATCTGCTCCTTGATCTTGGTCGCGCCCTGCAGCGCGGCCTTCTCCGACTTCCACACCTCGTCCAGATCGGAGAACTCGCGCTCGAGCTTGTCGATGTCGCTCTCCAGGTCGGCCAGGCGCTGCCGCGAGGCCTCGTCCTTCTCCTTCTTCAGCATCTCGCGCTGGATCTTGAGCTGGATCAGGCGCCGCTCCAGGCGGTCCAGTTCCTCCGGCTTGGAGTCGATCTCCATGCGGATGCGGCTGGCCGCTTCGTCCATCAGGTCGATGGCCTTGTCCGGCAACTGGCGGTCGGTGATGTAGCGATTGGACAGCGTGGCCGCGGCGACGATCGCCGGGTCGGTGATCTCCACGCCGTGGTGCACCGCGTAGCGCTCCTTGAGCCCGCGCAGGATGGCGATGGTGTCCTCCACGCTCGGCTCGCCGACGAACACCTTCTGGAAGCGCCGCTCCAGCGCCGCGTCCTTCTCGATGTACTTGCGGTACTCGTCCAGGGTGGTGGCGCCGATGCAGTGCAACTCGCCGCGCGCCAGCGCCGGCTTCAGCATGTTGCCCGCGTCCATGGCGCCATCGGCCTTGCCGGCGCCGACCATGGTGTGCAGTTCGTCGATGAACAGGATGATCTGGCCCTCGTTCTTGGACAGATCGTTGAGCACGCCCTTGAGCCGCTCCTCGAACTCGCCGCGGAACTTGGCGCCGGCGATCAGCGCGCCCATGTCCAGCGACAGCACGCGCTTGCCGCGCAGGCCTTCGGGCACTTCGCCGTTGACGATGCGCTGGGCCAGGCCCTCGACGATGGCGGTCTTGCCGACGCCGGGCTCGCCGATCAGCACCGGGTTGTTCTTGGTACGCCGCTGCAGCACCTGCACGGTGCGGCGGATTTCCTCGTCGCGGCCGATCACCGGATCGAGCTTGCCGCTCTCGGCGCGCGCGGTGAGGTCGATGGTGTACTTCTCCAACGCCTGGCGCTGCTCCTCGGCGTTCTCCGACTGCACCGTCTCGCCGCCGCGCAGCTTGTCGATGGCGGCTTCGAGCTTCTTCTTGTCGGCGCCGGCCGCGCGCAGCGCCAGGCCCAACGGGCCGCCGTCGTCGGCCGCGGCCAGCACGAACCACTCGCTGGCGATGAACTGGTCGTTGTGCTGCTGCGCCAGCTTGTCGGTCTGGTTGAGCAGGCGACTGAGGTCGTTGCCCATCGACACGTTGCCGGGCTGGCCGCTGACCTTGGGCAGCTTGTCCAGCGCCTCGCCGAGCCGCTCGCGCAGCACCGGCACATTGACGCCGGCCTGCGCCAGCAACGGCCGGGTGCTGCCGCCGGCCTGGTCGAGCAGCGCCACGAACACGTGCACCGGTTCGATGATGGTGTGGTCGCGGCCCACGGCCAGCGACTGCGCGTCGGCCAGGGCCTGCTGGAAGCGCGAGGTGAGCTTGTCCATCCGCATCGGGAAGTCCTCTGAAGGAAAGGGCCGGCCGTGCCGGCATGCCAGCAAAATGCGGCTGTCCGCCCCTGTTTCAAGGCCGTCCGCGACGTCTGTATACACCTCGCGGGACGGCGGCGACGCGACGTGACGTCCGCCGCACTCCGGCACCGGGCAGTCACACGCCGCTACCGCAACGGCGGCTACCCTCGGCGCTCCCGTCCCCACGCACAGGCCCCGCCATGCACTACGAGCTCTACTACTGGACCGGCATCCAGGGCCGCGGCGAGTTCGTGCGGCTGGCGCTGGAGGATGCCGGCGCCGGCTATCGCGACGTGGCGCGCGAGCAGGGCGATGCGGCGATGCAGCCTTTCCTCGATGGCGCCCATGCCGGCGCGCGCCCGTTCGCGCCGCCGTTCCTCAAGGCCGGTCGCTTGGTGATCGCGCAGGTCGCCAACATCCTGCACTACCTCGGCCCGCCGCTGGGCCTGGTGCCGGACAGCGAATCGCGGCGACTGCAGGCCCTGCAACTGCAACTGACCATCGCCGACCTGGTCACCGAGGTCCACGACAGTCACCACCCGATCGCCAGCGCGCTGTACTACGAAGACCAGCAAGCCGAAGCGCGGCGCCGCGCCGAAGACCTACGCAAGCAACGGCTGCCGAAGTTCCTGGGCTATTTCGAGCAGGTGCTGGACCAGGGCGGCGGGCGCCACGTGCTGCGCGAGCATTCCTACGTGGACCTGTCGCTGTTCCAGTTGATGAGCGGGCTGGACTACGCCTTCCCGCAGGCGATGAAAAAACTCTCGCCGAAGCTGCCGCGGCTGCGCGCGCTGCAGCAGCGCGTCTGCGAGCGCCCGGGCATCGCCGCCTACCTGGCCTCGCCGCGGCGCCTGCCGTTCAACGAGAACGGCATCTTCCGGCATTACCCGGAGTTGGATGGCTGAGCGAGGCTGGACGTCCGGCGTCGGCCTGCCACGTCCGTTGAAAGAGCGCCGTCATACCGTGGTGATCTATGGTGTAGCGCGTCGGGACTGAAGTCCCTCCCACAAGGGCGCTTCAGGCGTGGCCATAGGCGCTTTCCTGCATGAGCGGCTCGAGGTGGCCTCGGGCCGCTCCTTGTATCTGGACATGTCGCCCCTAAACAGGCGTCATGTCTTCCGACTGATCATCGGAGGAGGTGCGGGAGGTCCAGTCGCTCCTAAAGCTTCGAGCTTGCATCGCAGATCGGCTCCGCCCTCCACATGCTGGCCCTTGGGCTCGCTAGTGGTGTCCTGAGTCTGTACCCCGTCATGACACTGACGCGACAAGGCAGGACTGCGCTCCTAGCCCACCATGATCGCGA
>NZ_NQYT01000044.1:0-19591 GCF_009192935.1 Xanthomonas sp. LMG 12461 | reverse complement strand
GGCATGGCGGAGGTGGGGGAGGGTGTGGTCATGGCGCGCAGTATGGTGAGTCGATAAACTGGTACAAGGACTCATTTATCCTGGTACTGGCGCTGCCTCCCTGGCGTCCCGGACGGTCGCGTCGGGGTGCCGTCCCCGTCGGCGTGACAGACACGCCTGCGTCGCCTGTCGACGCGGCGTCGTCGGGCACCGGCGCACAGCAAAAGTGGAGAAGACGATGCAACTGGACCTCGCACATTCCACCTCCAGGCCGGAGCGGGCGGTCGCGCCTGCTGCGTCGGGCCCGGCCCTGGCCAGCGAGCGTGCCCGCGCGCTGGGCGCCTTCCTGCGCGCCCGCCGCGAGAGCCTGGATCCCGCCCGCCTGGCGCTCCCGCGCGGCGGCAGGCGCCGCACCCCCGGCCTGCGCCGCGAGGAAGTGGCCTTGCTCGCCGATGTTGGCGTGACCTGGTACACCTGGCTGGAACAGGGGCGCCCGGTCCGCGCCTCGGCGCGCGTGCTGACCGCCATCGCCCGCGCCCTGCAGTGTTCGGAGGTCGAAACCGCGCACGTGCTGGCGCTGGCGGGATTGGGCGAGACCACGGCCCTGGCGCCGCCGCCGTGCCAACGCCTCACCGGCACCGGGCGCATGCTGCTGGACCAGCTCGGCCCGTGGCCGGCAATGCTGCAGACCCCGCGCTTCGACATCCTCGGCGCCAACCCGGCCTTCGAGCGCCTGATGGGTGTGACCCTGGCCGACCTGGCGGACGCCGACCGCAACTGCGTCTATCAGGCCTTCACCAATCCGCGCTGGCGCGATGCATTGCTCGATCGCCAGGACGTGCTGCAGCACATGGTGGCGTTGCTGCGCGCGGCGATGGCCGAACACCTGGGCGAGCCGGAATGGGAGGCGCTGCTGGCGCGCTACCGCGCGGCCTCTCCCGAGTTCGATGCGCTGTGGCGGCAGCGGCGCGAGGTGCGCGGCGTGGAGAACCAGCTCAAGCGCTTCCGCCATCCGCAGGAAGGCGAGTTGCGCCTGCAGCAGGTCAACTGGTGGTCGGCGCCGCGCAACGGCAACCGTCTGGTGGTCTATTTGCCAGCCGATGACACGGCGCAGGCGGCGCTGTTGCGCCTGCACGCGCAGGCCGGAAATGCCGCTGGATGAACGCTTTCCTAGCCCGATCCGTGAAGCTGAATACGTAACCGATTCCAGCAGGAGACGGTTCAGACGAAAACGGCCTAAATGCAACCGCCACACCACGTGACGGAGTTGCCATGAACATGAAACGCATTGCCACAATCGCCCTCTCGTCCGCGCTGGCGCTGGGTTTCATGGCGCCACCCGCGTTCGCCTGGGGTCCGGGCGGTCCGGGTCCCGGTCCGGGCTGGGGCCCGCCGGGTCCTCCGGGTCCTCCGGGGCCGCCACCCCCGCCGCCGGGACCGGGTCCGCGCGACCATGGCTGGTACGACCGCGGCTACCGCGACGCCGATCGCGAGCGCTACTGGCGCGACCGTGAGCGCGACCGCCGCGACGCCCGTCGCGCCTACGACCGCGGCTACCGCGACGGCTATCGCAACGGCCCGGACGTCGTCTACTACCGCCCGGGTCCGCCGCGCTGGGCGCGCGGCCAGCGCTACTACGGCCCGAACTACGTGGTCTACGACTACGACCGTTACCAGGTCCGGCGCCCGCCGTACGGCTACCGCTGGGTGCGTGACGACACCGGCAACCTGCTGCTGGTCGCCATCGCCACCGGCATCATCGCCGACCTGGTGCTCAGCGGCCGCTGAGCCCTGCTGCGGCATCGCCAGACGGCCTCCTTCGGGAGGCCGTCTGCGTTTTGGTTCGCCCTCGGCCGCGCGCGGGGCTTAAACTAGTCGTCTGCCTTCTGTCCATGCCCCCGGAGACCCGATGTTCCCGCGCGACGCCCGCATCGAAACCTACGATCCCGACCTGGCCCGCGCCATCGCCGCCGAAGCCGGCCGCCAGGAAGACCACGTCGAGCTGATCGCCAGCGAGAACTACTGCAGCCCGCTGGTCATGGAAGCGCAAGGCAGCCAGCTGACCAACAAGTACGCCGAAGGCTATCCGGGCAAGCGCTACTATGGCGGTTGCGAATTCGTCGACGTCGCCGAGCAGCTGGCCATCGACCGGGTCAAGCAACTGTTCGGTGCCGACTACGCCAACGTGCAGCCGCACAGCGGCTCGCAGGCCAACCAGGCGGTGTACTTCGCGCTGCTGCAGCCGGGCGACACCATCCTCGGCATGTCGCTGGCGCACGGCGGCCACCTGACCCACGGCGCCAAGGTCAACGCCTCCGGCAAGCTGTTCAACGCCGTGCAGTACGGCGTCAACGACCAGGGCCTGATCGACTACGACGAAGTCGAGCGCCTGGCCGTGGAGCACAAGCCGAAGATGGTGGTGGCGGGCTTCTCCGCCTACTCGCAGGTGATCGACTGGGCGCGCTTCCGCGCCATCGCCGACAAGGTCGGTGCGTACTTCTTCGTGGACATGGCACACGTGGCCGGCCTGGTCGCCGCCGGTGTCTATCCGACCCCGCTGCCGCACGCGCACGTGGTCACTTCCACCACCCACAAGACCCTGCGCGGCCCGCGTGGCGGCATCATCGTCGCCAGTGCCGCCGGCGCCGGCGACAAGCTCGAAGACCTGTCCAAGAAGCTGCAGTCGATCGTCTTCCCCGGCATCCAGGGCGGCCCGCTGATGCACGTGATCGCGGCCAAGGCGGTGGCGTTCAAGGAAGCGCTGGAGCCGGAATTCACCCGCTACCAGCAGCAGGTGGTGAAGAACGCCCAGGCCATGGCCAAGACCCTGATCGCGCGCGGCTACAAGATCGTCTCCGGCGGCACCGAGAACCACCTGATGCTGGTGGACATGATCGGCCGCGACGTCTCCGGCAAGGACGCGGAAGCGGCGCTGGGCAAGGCCCACATCACCGTCAACAAGAACTCGGTGCCCAACGACCCGCGCTCGCCGTTCGTGACCTCGGGCCTGCGCCTGGGCACCCCGGCGATCACCACCCGCGGCTACCAGGAACAGGATTGCGTCGATCTGGCCAACTGGATCGCCGACGTGCTCGACGCCCCGGCCGACGATACCGTGCTGGCGCGCGTGCGCGACGCGGTGACCGCGCAGTGCCGCAAGTATCCGGTGTATGGCTGAAAAACGGGAATGGGGAATGGAGAATCGGGAATGGTTGAAAGTGCTAGCTGGCGCCTTTGGCGTTCCCATTCCCCATTCCCGTTTCCCCACTCCCGGCACCTATATGGCTGAGGCGGGAATGGAGAATGGAGAATCGGGAATGGTCAGAAGCGCTACGCTTGCGCTGTTGACGTTCCCATTCCCCATTCCCGTTTCCCCATTCCCGGCGCCCTGAATGCACTGCCCCTTCTGCCAGCACACCGATACCCGGGTGATCGATTCGCGCGTGTCCGAGGACGGCGCGACGATCCGCCGGCGTCGCGAGTGCGAGGCCTGCGGCGAGCGCTTCAGCACGCTGGAGACGATCGAACTCAAGCTGCCGACGGTGATCAAAAGCGACGGCGGCCGCGAGGCGTTCGATGCGCGCAAGCTGCGCACCAGCTTCGATCGCGCGCTGCAGAAGCGGCCGGTGGCCGAGGAGCAGATCGAGGCGGCGGTGCGTGCGGTGGTGCACCAGTTGCGCATGTCCGGCGAGCGCGAACTGCCCTCGATCCGGGTCGGCGAGTACGTGATGGCCGAGCTGCGCAAGCTCGACCACGTCGGCTACGTGCGCTTCGCCTCGGTGTACCGCAGCTTCCAGGACGTGGCCGATTTCCGCGAGGAGATCGAGAAGCTCGAGCGCGAGTTGCCGGTGGGCAGCGAGCAGCTGCCGCTGCTGGACCTGGTGCGCGCGGCCAAGCCGGGCGACAAGACCGGCAAGCGCTGAGCGCATGCGCATCGTCTGTCTGGCCGAGGCCGCGCAGCACATTCCCGCGCTGGCGCAGGAGCATCTGCAGGCGTTCGGCCCGCTGCTGCCGGAGTGGAACGTGGTCGAGGCCGAGGCCGACCTGCGCAGCCATCGCGACGACAAACGTATTCCCACCAGTTGGATCGCCCTGGACGGCGAGGACTGGCTGGGCTCGGTGAGCCTGCTGCAGAACGACGACGCGCGCATCCGCCAGTTTTCGCCGTGGCTGGCGACGCTGTACGTGCGGCCGCAGGCGCGCGGTGCCGGCGTCGGCGCCGCTTTGGTCGCGCACTGCGTGCAGGCTGCCGCGCGCTTCGGCGTGCAGTGGCTGTACCTGTACTGCGAACCGGTGCTGGTGCTGTTCTACGAGCGCCTGGGCTGGCAGCGCCATGCCGACCTGCCGCTGGGGTTGCTGCAGATCGTGGTGATGCGCCGCGACGCTAGCGCCGCATCTGCATCTACATGAGCGCCGACGCCGTCCCCGGCTTCTCCGCCGACGACCATCGCTGGATGGCGCAGGCCCTGCGCCTGGCCGAGCGCGGCGCCTACACCACGCGGCCCAATCCGATGGTCGGCTGCGTGATCGTGCGCGACGGTGTCGTGGTGGGCGAGGGCTTCCACCAGCGCGCCGGCGGGCCGCACGCGGAGGTGTTCGCGCTGCGCGCCGCCGGCGAACGCGCCCGCGGCGCCACCGCCTACGTGACCCTGGAACCGTGCGCGCACTACGGCCGCACCCCGCCGTGCGCGCTGGCGCTGATCGAGGCCGGGGTGGCGCGGGTGGTGGCGGCGATGGCCGACCCGTTCCCGCAGGTCAACGGCGGCGGCTTCGCACTGCTGCGAGAGGCTGGCATCGCGGTGCAGGCGGGCCTGATGGACACGCAGGCGCGCGCGCTCAATCGCGGTTTCCTGTCGCGGGTGGAGCGCGGCCGGCCTTGGTTGCGGATCAAGCTCGGTGCCAGCCTGGACGGACGCACCGCGCTGGCCAGCGGCGAATCGAAATGGATCACCGGCGCGGCGGCGCGCCAGGACGTGCAGCACTGGCGCGCCCGCGCCGGCGCCATCCTCACCGGCGCCGGCACCGTGCTGGCCGACGACCCGGCACTGACCGTGCGCCTGGACGCGGCGATCGAGGTGGCCCCGCCGTTGCGCGTGGTGCTGGACGCGCAACTGCGCAGCCTGGCGCAGGCCAAGGTCCGCGACGGCAGTGCGCCGACCCTGTACCTGCATGCGCCGGACTGCGTGCCGCCGGCGCTGGATCATGCCGCGTTCGCCGCGGTGCCGCTGCACGACGGCCGCTGCGACCTGCACGCGGCGCTGCGCCTGCTCGGCGAGCGCGGCATCAACGAGGTCCAGGTCGAGGCCGGGGCGACGCTGAGCGGTGCACTGCTGCGCGCCGGCCTAGTCGACGAGGTGCTGGTGTACATGGCGCCGCTCCTATTGGGCGATACCGCGCGTCCGCTGCTGGCCGGGCTCGGCATCGAGACCATGGCGCAGCGGGTACCGCTGCAATTGCAGGACGTGCGCCAGCTCGGTGACGACCTGCGCCTGCTGCTGCGGCCGGCGATCGCCGCCAGCGCGGGGGCGGCCTCGCCCTGAGCGATCGCCGGTGATGCGCGTCGCCGCGCGCAAGGTTGCCGTGCGCACCGCGACGCTTTGTCCCACCGGTGGCGCGCTGTACCGGGCGGCCGCTGCGGCCGCGCCTGCTAGAATGCCCGAGCCGGTTCGCCGGCGACCACAAACGTCTTCAGGGCGGGGTGCGATTCCCCACCGGCGGTAGGTGCGTTCGCGCACGAGCCCGCGAGCGCTTCCCGGCGCAGGCGCGACGCGCCGAATCGGGAAGGTCAGCAGATCCGGTGCGATGCCGGAGCCGACGGTATAGTCCGGATGAAAGAAGACGGCCTTCGCGCAGCCTTGCGGCTGTGCGCGTGCCTGTTTGCCTTGTGGCGTTTTTCGCTCACCCCATTGCGAGAAACGTAGCTATGTTCACCGGAATCATCGAAGGCGTCGGCCATCTCGCCGCCCGCCAGCCGCAGGGCGGCGATCTCCGCTTCACCTTCGCCACCGGCAGCCTGCCGTTCGCCGACGTGCGCCTGGGCGAGAGCATCGCGGTCAATGGCGTGTGCCTGACCGTGATCGCCTTCGACGCGGCGGCGTTCCAGGCCGACGCCTCCACCGAGACCCTGGCGCTGACCACGCTCGGCCGCCTGGCCGAGGGCGCGATACTGAACCTGGAGCGGGCGATGCGCCCCAGCGACCGCCTCGGCGGGCACCTGGTCAGCGGCCATGTCGACGGCCTCGGCGAGGTGCTGTCGATTCACGACGATGCGCGCGCGCAGCGCTGGCGTTTCGCCGCGCCGGCGCCGCTGCTGCGCTACATCGCCAAGAAGGGCTCGATCTGCGTGGATGGGGTCAGCCTCACCGTCAATGAAGTCGACGCCGAAGGCTTCGAGGTCGCGCTGATTCCGCACACCGTGGCGCACACCGCGTTCGCGCAGACCGCCGTCGGCGCGGCGGTGAACCTGGAGATCGACCTGGTCGCGCGCTACGTCGAACGCCTGTTGCAGGGCCGCCAGGACTGATCCTGGCCACGTCCGGCCTTCTGCCTCTCCGCCACGCTGCGCCGATGCCTGAGGCTCGCGCGGCACCTTCCGTCTTTCCGCGAGTCCCCGCATGTCGCCTTCCGTTACCCCGAGCCTGAATTTCGCCTCCGTCCCCGAGCTGCTGGAAGAACTCCGCGCCGGCCGCATGGTGGTCATCGTCGACGACGAGGACCGCGAGAACGAGGGCGACCTGATCATGGCCGCCGAGCTGGTCAAGCCCTCGGACATCAATTTCATGGTCACCCACGCGCGCGGCCTGGTGTGCCTGTCGCTGACCCGCGAGCGCTGCGCGCAGCTCGGCCTGGCGCCGATGGTCCAGCGCAACACCGCGCAGTTCCATACCAACTTCACCGTCAGCATCGAGGCCGCCGAGGGCGTCACCACCGGCATCTCCGCCTACGACCGCGCCCACACCGTGCGCACGGCGGTCAAGCCGGACGCCAAGCCGCACGACCTCAGTCAGCCCGGCCACATCTTCCCGCTGATCGCCCAGCCCGGCGGGGTGCTGACCCGCGCCGGCCACACCGAGGCCGCCAGCGACCTGCCGATGCTGGCGGGGCTGGAGCCGGCCGGTGTGCTGGTGGAAGTGCTCAATCCCGATGGCAGCATGGCGCGGCGTCCGCAACTGGAGGAGTTCGCCCGCACCCACGGCCTGAAGATGGGCTCGATCGCCGACCTGATCGCCTATCGCCTGGCCACCGAGCACACCGTCGAGCGCATCGACGAGCGGCCGATCGACACCGAGTTCGGCGGCTTCACCCTGGTCACCTACCGCGACCGCATCGCCCACGACCTGCACTTCGCCCTGGTCCGCGGCACCCCGGATGCCGAGACGCCGACCCTGGTACGGGTGCAGGTGGAAAACCCGCTGGCCGACCTGCTGCACTGGCGCCGCGACGATTTCGGCGTGGCCGCCAGCGACGCCTTGCGCGCGATCGCCGCCGCCGAGCGCGGGGTGATGGTGGTGCTGTCGGCGCCGCGCGACAGCGAGGCGCTGCTGGCGCGGCTGCGCGCGCAGCCCGAGGCGGCGCACGGCAAGGACGTGGGCCAGTGGCGGCGCAACGGCGCCGGCAGCCAGATCCTGGCCGATCTGGGCCTAGGCAAGCTGCGCGTGCTCGGCACGCCGCGCCGGCAGATCGGCCTGGCCGGGTTCGGGCTCGAGGTGGTGGAGCATGTGGAGCCGGGAATCGGGAATCGGGAATCGGGATTGGGGAATCGGTAAAAGCTGATCCCGCGCGATTCCTGCCATTGGCGGTGCCTGGGCCTTCTGCAAGGTGCCCCTGGAGCGCTTCCTCGGGCCGCGGCCCCACCGCCTGCTAAACTCTCCCACCCCCTCAAGCTGCCACCGCCATGTCCCATTACGAAGGCGACCTCCGCACTCCCGAGTCGGCGCGTTTCGCGATCATCGCCAGCCGCTGGAACGCCCGTATCACCGACGTGCTGGTCGCCGGTGCGCGGCAGAGTCTGGCCGGCAACGGCATCGCCGACGACGCGGTGGACGTGATCCGGGTGCCGGGCGCCTGGGAGCTGCCGCTGGTCGCCGCCCGCCTGGCCGCGGCCGGCAAGCATGCCGCGATCATCGCGCTGGGTTGCGTGATCCGCGGCGACACCCGCCACTACGAACACGTGGCCGACGGCTGCGCCGAGGGCCTGCTGCGGGTGTCGCTGGACTTCCGCATCCCGGTGCTCAACGGTGTGCTCGCGGTGGAGCAGGTCGAGGACGCCGAGGCGCGCGCCGGCGGCAGCCATGGCAACAAGGGCGAGGAAGCGGCGCTGAGCGCGCTGGAGATGGTCAACCTGCTGGAGCTGCTGCCGTGAACAAACCCGCTGGCCACAAGCACCACTCACGCCGCGACGGCGTGGATCCGGTCCTGCGTTCGCGCGCGCGCCGGCGTGCGCTGCAGGCGATCTACGCCTGGCAGATCTCCGGCGGCAACGCCCAGCACGTGATCGCGCAGTTCGCGCACGAGCAGGCGCACGAGATCGCCGACCTGGTGTACTTCGAGAACCTGGTCGAAGGCGTGCTCAAGCACCGTGCCGAACTGGACGCAGCGCTGGTCGGCTACCTCGACCGCACGGTCGAGGAAGTGGACGCGATCGAACGCGCGGTGTTGCGCCTGGCCGCCTACGAACTGCTGCACCGCATGGACGTGCCGTACCGCGTGGTGATCAACGAAGCCATCGAGACCGCCAAGCGCTTCGGCTCCGAGCACGGCCACACCTACGTCAACGGCGTCCTGGACCGCGCCGCGCTGGAATGGCGCGCGGTGGAGTCGGGGGGCTGAGGGGCTGGGAATGGGGAAAAGGGAATGGGGAATGGCAAAAGCAACTGCCTTCCCCTCCGAGATCGCCGGCGCGCCGGTTGTTGCTCCTGCTTTTCCCATTCCCGACTCCCCATTCCCGATTCCCAGCCCCCCATGCCCGAATTCGATCTGATCGAGCGCCTGCGCGCGCGCAGCCGGGCGCGGGACGACCTGCCGCTGGGCATCGGTGACGATGCGGCCTTGCTGCTGCCGCCGCCGGGGGAGTTGCTGGCGATCACCACCGATACGCTCAACGCCGGGGTGCATTTCCCGGTCGAAACCGCGGCCGCCGACATCGGCTGGAAGACGCTGGCGGTGAATCTGTCCGACCTGGCGGCGATGGGCGCGCAGCCACGCTGGTGCACCTTGTCGCTGTCGCTGCCGCAGGTCGACATGGCCTGGATCGATGCGTTCGCCGAGGGCTTCTTCGCCCTGGCCGATGCGCACGGCATCGGCCTGGCCGGCGGCGACACCACGCGCGGGCCGCTGGCCTTGTCGGTGACCGCGATCGGCAGCGTGCCGGCGACGATGGCGCTGCGCCGCGATGCCGCGCAGCCGGGCGACGAGGTCTGGGTGACCGGGCAGCCGGGCGAGGCGGCCGCGGCGCTGGCGCTGTGGCAGGCCGGGCGCCTCGACGTGACCGCGCCCGCGGCCGATCCCGTGCACGAACGCCTGCGCCAGCGCCTGTTGCGGCCGACGCCGCGAGTGCAGGTGGGCCTGTGCCTGCGTGGCCTGGCGCGGGCCTGCGTGGACGTCTCCGACGGTCTGCTGGCCGACCTGGAGCACATCTGCGCGCGCAGCGGCGTCGGCGCCGAACTGGAGCTGGCCGCGCTGCCGGCGGTCGCCGCCCCGGCCGACGCGGCCCCTGCGCAGGTGCACGCCTGGCAACTGGGCGGCGGCGACGACTACGAACTGTGCTTCACCGCCGACCCGGCGCAGCGCGCGGCGATCGTGCAGGCGCTGCAGGCGGTCGGGGTCACGGCGACGCCGATCGGGCGCATCGTCGCCGGCAATGGCATCGCGGTGCGCGATGCCGACGGCCAGCGGTGGCAGCCGCCGCGAAGCGGCTACCAGCACTTTTTGAGCTGAGCCGCGCGGCCTGGGCGCGCGCCGGCCACCGGTTGCGGCGCCAGCACGTTCGGGTCGCCCGCCAAGGTCCTTCCATACTGTGCGGCACTGCGGCGTGAATATCGCCCGTACCCGGTGGTACGGTCCGCCTGCCCGGCCCCGTGTCGAGCCCTTGTCACCGTTCTGGCAGTACCGTTCCGGCAGCCGGCCATTCCGGTCCGGCGCCGCTTGGGAGGCAGTCCATGCGCATGTCCGTGTCACGTCGCATCGCCCTCGGCGCGATGTTGCTGGTGTTCTCCGCCGCCGCGGCCGCGGCCGGCTTCACCAAGCAGTACCAGAGCATTCCCAGTTTCGACGGCACCAAGCTCGGCGCGCTCGTCCTCGTGCCGCAAGGGCAGGGGCCGGGGCCATTCCCGCTGGTGGTGATGCCGGCCAGCTGGTCGCTGCCCAACCTGGAATACGTGGGCCGCGCCAGCGAACTGGCCAACGACGGCTACGTGGTGGTCAGCTACACCTCGCGCGGCTTCTGGGATTCGCAGGGGCTGATCGACATCGCCGGGGCACCGACGGTGGAGGACGTCAGCGCAGTGATCGACTGGGCGCTGGCCAACACCCCGGCCGACGCCAAGGCGATCGGCGTCTCGGGCATCTCCTACGGCGCCGGCACCAGCCTGCTCGCCGCCGCGCGCGACCCGCGCATCAAGGCGGTGGCCGCGCTCAGCGGCTGGGCCGATCTGCAGGCCTCGCTGTACGCCAACAGCACCGTGAGCCAACAAGGTGTGGGCCTGCTGGTCGCCGCCGGGGTCGCCACCGGCCGGCCCGGTCCGGACCTGGCGCGGATCACCGCGCATGTGGCGGTGGGCGACTACGACGGCGCGGTGCAGGGCTTCCTGCCCAAGGCGGCCGAACGCGGAGTGATCAACGAGGTGCAGGCGCTCAACCGCAACGGCCCGGCGGTGCTGCTGGCCAATGCGTTCAACGACGGCCTGTTCCCGCCGAACCAGTACATCAACCTCTACAACCGGCTCAGCGTGCCCAAGCACCTGATGTTCAGCCAGGGCGACCACGCCACTGCCGAACTGCCGGGCGCGCTGGGCCTGCCGAACCAGGTGTATACCGAGGCCACGCGCTGGTTCGACCGCTACTTGAAGGGCCGCGACAACGGCGTGGACCGTGAAGCGCCGGTGCAGTTGTCGACCCTCGGCGGCACCTGGCTCAGTTATGCCGACTGGAACAGCGTACAGGCCGGCGCCACCCGCTACGGCCTGACCGGCCCCAGCGGCCTGTTGTTGCCGACCGGGTCGCTGACCAGCGGCAACAGCAGCGGCTGGAACTACCGCATCGCCACCGGCGTGCCGACCCTGGCCGATTCCGGCGTGGTGATGGTGAGCGGCCTGCTGCAGGGTCTCGGCCAGCCGGTGACCACCTCGATCCCGCTGGTCAGCCGCGCCGGCGCCGCGGTGTGGAGCGGCCCGGTGCTGTCCAGCGACAAGCGCCTGGCCGGCGCGCCCTCGCTGCGGCTGACGGTGACCCCGAGCCAGTCCAACGTGTCGTTGTTCGCTTATCTGTACAGCATGGACGGCACGGGTTCGGCGCAGTTGCTGAGCCATGTGCCGTACACCCTGCGCAACGCGACCCCGGGCACACCGGTGACGCTCGACCTGGCGCTGCAGGCGACCGCAGTCGAGATCCCGGCCGGCCGCCGCCTGGTGCTGGTGGTGGACACCACCGATCCGCGCTACACCTCGGCCAGCCGCTTCGGCGGCACCGTGAGCTTCAGCTCGCCAGCGGCGACGCCGTCGTTTTTGAGCGTGCCGTTACATTGAGGTAGTGCGGCGTTTCCCTTCTCCCCTCGGGAGAAGGTGCCCCGTAGGGGCGGATGAGGGTAGGGCTGAGCATCGTGCAGTTGGATCAGCGCAGCGCTTCGCGCGCCGGACCCTCACCCCAACCCCTCTCCCGATGGGAGAGGGGCTTTGGCCTCTCCCTTCTCCCATCGGGAGAAGGTGCCCCGCAGGGGCGGATGAGGGTGCGGGCGCAGCCTCGTGTAGTTGGATCAGTGCAGCGCTTCGCGCGCCGGACCCTCACCCCAACCCCTCTCCCGATGGGAGAGGGGCTTTAAGCTTCTCCCTTCTCCCATCGGGAGAAGGTGCCCCGCAGGGGCGGATGAGGGTACGGGCGCAGCCTCGTGCAGTTGGATCAGCGCAAAGCTTCGCTTGCCGCACCCTCACCCCAACCCCTCTCCCGATGGGAGAGGGGCTTTGGCCTCTCCCTTCTCCCACCGGGAGAAGGTGCCCCGCAGGAGCGGATGAGGGTACGGGCGGAGCCTCGTGCAGTTGGATCAGCGCAGCGCTTCGCGCGCCGGACCCTCACCCCAACCCCTCTCCCGGCGGGAGAGTGACTTTGGCTTTTTCCTTCTCCCACAGGGAGAAGGTGCCCCGCAGGGGCGGATGAGGGTACGGGCGTAGCCTCGTGCAGTTGGATCAGCGCAACGCTTCGCTTGCCGCACCCTCACCCCAACCCCTCTCCCGGCGGGAGAGGGGCTTTGGCTTTTTCCTTCTCCCATCGGGAGAAGGTGCCCCACAGGGGCGGATGAGGGTACGGGCGAAGCCTCGTGCAGTTGGATCAGCGCAACGCTTCGCTTGCCGGACCCTCACCCCAACCCCTCTCCCGATGGGAGAGGGGCTTTGGCCTCTCCCTTCTCCCACCGGGAGAAGGTGCCCCGCAGGGGCGGATGAGGGTACGGCACCACGCATCGCCACACAGCGCGCACGCCACTTCCATTTCGCGCGCGAATTTACGCAGCTTTTATTCGAACCCGCGCGCGCTTTGCAACGAAGATATTCGGCGATTCCTATACTTTTCGCGCTGACGACAGGGGTGTTTGCGTGGAATCGATGGCTGCAATCTTGAGCGTGTCGCTGCCCGCAACGGACGTGTACGGACGCGGCGTATCGCATCCGGCGACGGCGCAACACTCTGGCCTCCGTACCAGGCGACGCGACACGCCGCGTGCAGCGCGACGCCACCCTGGTTGCCGCAGCGCCTTGCAGCATCCGCCCCCACACAGCCGCGCGCATTTGCCGCACGCGCATTGACCCGCTGACGCCGCCGCCGCGGCGCTGCATTCCAACTTTCTTCCCGCGATACGCCACCAGGCGCATCGCCTGCGATAGCGCGTGCGCGTGACGCGTCGCGCTGTCGTTGCTTCCCTCCACCCAAAGAAGGACGGCTCCTCGTGAGCCGAGAACCCGATGTCCATGAAGCTCCACCCCCTGTTCCTGTCCCTGGCCACGCTGTGCGCTGGCCCCGCTGCTGCGGCTGGCCTGGCGGCGCCGGTTTCCGATGCGCTGCCGGCAGCGGCGCAGGACGTCGCCACGCCACCGCTGGCGCGCAGTGCCGATTGCGCCAATGGCTTCTTCTCGCGCCTGGCCTCGGCCTATCGCGAGGATGCGCAACCGGCCGATCCGGATGCGCCGACGCCGGCGCGCCGCGGGCTGCCGGCGCCGTTCTCCTCGCCGCCGTTCCCGTCGGCCGAATGGCAGCTTGGCGCAGTCGACTATCCGGTCGGCGTGCCCAACGAGAATGCACAGTACCCGGTCGAGAAGGCGCTGACATGCACGCGCGTGGGGCAGTGGATGCAGCGCAACCGCATCGAGCTGTACGGCTGGATCAATCCCTCGCTCAACGCCAGCACGTCCTCGCGCAGCAACTATCCGCTGTCCTACTCCACGCGGCCCAACCGCGGCGAGTTCAACCAGGCGCTGATCCGCCTGCAGCGCGTGCCGGACACGGTGCAGACCGACCATGTCGACTGGGGCTTCCACCTCGACGACCTGTACGGCTACGACTACCACTACACCACGATGAAGGGCGTCACCAGCGACCAGTTGCTGCACCACCCGCAGCCCAACAGCGCGCTCAACGGCAAGATCTACGGCAACGATCCGATGATCGCGCACGTGGACCTGTACCTGCCGTCGGTGGCGAAGGGCATGCTGGTCACGGTCGGCCGTTACCTGTCGCTGCCGGACATCGAAGCGCAGTTCTCGCCGAACAACTACCTGTTGACCCATTCGATCCTGTACACGGTCGATGCCTATACCAACATGGGCATCCTCACCACCACCAAGCTCAACGACCAGTGGACGCTGCAGCTCGGCGTGCACGGCGGCGACGATTCGGCGATCTGGGACGCGACCAGCCGCCTGAGCGCGCAGGCCTGCCTGCGCTGGGTCTCCAAGAGCAACGACGACATGCTGTATCCGTGCGTGGAGTCGTACAACAACGCCGCGCAGACCTACAACAACCTGCAGGAATTCGTGCTCACCTGGGGCCACCGCTTCTCGCCGAAGGTGCACATGCTCACCGAGGCCTACCACATCTACGTGCGCGACCAGGCGCTGGCCACCGATCCGTCGCAGTCGCACGCGCCGACCGGGCGCCCGGGCTATGCGCTGGGCGAGGCGCCGGACTTTCCGCTGGGGCGCAGCACTGCCGACGCCATCGTCAACTACGTCAACATCCAGCTCGGCGCGTCGGACATGCTGGCGATCCGCAACGAGTTCGTGAACGATCATGAAGGCCAGCGCACCGGTTTCGCCACGCGCTACTCCAGCCACACCATCGGCCTGACCCACTGGGTGTCGCAGGACCTGGAGATCCGCCCGGAGCTGCGCTACGAGCACGCCTACGATTTCCCCGCCTACGACGGCGGGCGCCGCAACCATCAGGCGACGGCGCTGATCGACGCGATCCTGCATTACTGAGGTCGTCGCGCGCTGCCGTGCAGGCGGCGGCGCGGCGCCGGCAGACGTGGCGCACGCGCCTGCGTCGCGCGGTTTTACGCAGAATTTATGCGTGCCGCGCGCCTTCGCCACGGAGAGTTTATGGCGACGGCTTCGATAATGCCGGCCTGGGCCAGAAGGCCTGTCCGACCCGGCGTGCGTGGCCATGTTGCGCTTCCCTTCTGCCTCCGTGCGCATGCCGCGTCCGGCGGTGTTCCCACACGATTGCGGCCTGCCCTGCGGCGGGCCGTCCCTTTGTTTCGGAGTTGAGACCATGAGCGGTTGGCTTTCGTTCGTTTGCGGCGTGGCGGTGATCGTCGCGGCCGGTTACCTGCTGTACGTGATCCTGCGCCCCGAAGATTTCTGAGCCGAGTGCCACTTCCATGATCGATACATTGCTTGTCTATGCGCTCGCGCTGCTGCTGGGATGGCCGCTGGGCCTGTACCTGGCCAAGGTGATGCGCGGGGCGCCGATGCGCGGCGACGCGCTGTTCGGCTGGATCGAACGCCCGCTGTACCGCCTGCTCGGCACCGACCCGGCGCGCGGCATGCACTGGCGCGCCTATGCCGGCGCGTTCCTGGCCAGCAACCTGGTACTGGGCGTGCTGGTGTTCGTGCTGTTCGTGACCCAGGCCTGGCTGCCGTTCAATCCGGATGCGGTGCCCAACATGCGCTGGGACGTGGCCTTGCACACCATGGTGTCGTTCCTGACCAACACCAATCAGCAGCACTACTCGGGCCAGGCGCAGCTGTCGTACCTGTCGCAGGCGGTGGGCGTGGTCGGCCTGCAGTTCATCACCCCGATGATGGGCCTGGCGCTGGTCGCGGCGACGCTGCGCGGCCTGTTCGGTGGGCGTGGCCAGGATGCGGCGCGCAAGGCGGCCGCGAGTGGCGGCGAGACGGCGCAGGAGGTCGATCTCGGCAACTACTGGGCCGACGTGATCCGTCCGACCCTGCGCTTCCTGCTGCCGCTGTGCCTGCTGTGGACGCTGCTGCTGACCCAGCAGGGCGTGCCTTCGACGCTGGCGGCCGGTCCGGTCGCCACGCCGCTGGACGCCAGCGCCGGCCAGCAGACGCAGAAGATCCCGCTCGGCCCGGTCGCGGCGATGGTGGCGATCAAGCAGCTCGGCACCAACGGCGGCGGCTGGTACGGCCCCAACAGCGCGATGGCGCTGGAAAATCCCACGCCGTTCTCCAACCTGCTGGAGATGCTGGGCATCGTGCTGATCCCGGTGGCGGTGGCGTTCATGGTCGGCCCGTTCACCGGGCGCCGCAAGTTCACTGCGCTGGTGTTCGGCAGCATGCTGGTGATGTCGCTGGCGTCCACCGCGGTGTCGCTGTGGGCCGAAGGCCACGCGCCCGGCAGTGCTGCGCTGATGGAGGGCAAGGAGGTGCGCTTCGGCGTCGATGCCTCGGCGGCCTGGTCGTCGCTGACCACGCAGACCTCCAATGGCTCGGTCAACGCCATGCACGATTCGCTGGCGCCGCTGACCGGTGGCGTGGCGATGGTCAACATGCTGATCAACGCGATCTGGGGCGGCATCGGTTGCGGCCTGCAGCAGTTCCTGGTGTACCTGCTGCTGAGCGTGTTCCTGGCCGGCCTGATGACCGGGCGCACCCCGGAACTGTTCGGACGCAAGATCGAGGCACCGGAAGTGCGCCTGCTGGCGCTGCTGATCCTGCTGCAGCCGCTGGTGCTGCTCGGCTTCACCGCGGTCACCCTGGCGCTGCCGGCCTCGATCTCGGCGACTTCCAATCCCGGCTTCCACGGCATCAGCCAGGTGTTCTACGAGTACACCTCGGCGTTCGCCAACAACGGCTCCGGGTTCGAGGGGCTGGGCGACGGCATTCCATGGTGGAACCTGAGCTGCACCGTGGTGCTGCTGCTGGGCCGCTATCCGGCGCTGATCGTGCCGCTGATCGTGGCCGCGCAACTGGCGCGCAAGCGGGTGGCGCCGGAAACCGGCGGCAGCCTGCAGGTGGAAACCCCGACCTTCGCGCTGACCCTGATCGCGGTCATCGCGATCCTGACCGTTCTGCAATTCACGCCGGCTTTGGTGTTGGGACCGATCGCCGATCACCTGACCCTGGCCGCGCACTGAGACGACGACGATGAGCACCCCGCTTCCTTCTACTTCCGTGGCTTCTTCGCCGGCGCGCCGGCCTGGGCTGTTCGATGCCGCGGCGCTGCGCGCGGCCTTGCGCGACAGCGTGTTGAAGCTGTCGCCAAGGCACCTGCTGGGCAGCCCGGTGATGGCGGTGGTCTTCGCCGGCACGCTGCTGTCGGCGCTGATCACCGTGTCCGGCCAAGGGCCGGCCGGCTTTGGCTGGGCGGTGACCGCGATCCTGCTGGTCACCGTGCTGTTCGGCAACTTCGCCGAGGCGGTGGCCGAGGCCCGCGGCCGCGGCCAGGCCGCCTCGTTGCGGCGCGCACGCAAGGACCTGGTGGCGCGCCGGGTCGCCAGTGTGCGGCTGGACGGCGAGACCAGCGTGCCCGCCGCCGAACTGCGCCCGGGCGATCTGGTGGTGGTCTCGGCCGGCGAGCTGATCCCCGCCGACGGCGAGATCGTGCACGGCCTGGCCACCATCAACGAGGCCGCGGTCACCGGCGAATCGGCGCCGGTGCTGCGCGAGGCCGGCACCGACCGCTCCGGCGTCATCGGCGGCACCAAGGTGCTGTCCGACGAGATCCTGGTGAAGGTCACCGCCGAGCCGGGCCACAGCTTCCTGGACCGGATGATCGCGCTGGTGGAAGGCGCCAACCGGCAGAAGACGCCGAACGAGATCGCGCTGACCATGCTGCTGGCGGCGATGACCCTGACCTTCCTGATCGTGGTCGCCTCGCTGCCGGCGATCGCCGGCTTCGTCGGCGTGCACGTGGATCCGCTGCTGCTGATCGCGCTGCTGGTGTGCCTGATCCCGACCACCATCGGCGGGTTGCTGCCGGCGATCGGCATCGCCGGCATGAACCGCGCGCTGTCGGCCAACGTGCTGGCCAAGTCGGGCAAGGCGGTGGAAGTGGCCGGCGACGTCGACGTGCTGCTGCTGGACAAGACCGGCACCATCACCCACGGCGATCGCCAGGCCACCGTGTTCCATGCGCTCAGCGGCGTGGACGTGGCGCAGTTGCGCGAGGCGGCGATGCTGTCGTCGCTGGCCGACCCGACCCCGGAAGGCAAGTCGATCGTGCGCCTGGCGCGCGAGCAGGGCCTGCCGCCGGCCGATCCGGCGGGCGCCGAGTTCGTCGCCTTCACCGCGCAGACCCGCATGTCCGGCGTCGACCTCCCGGCCAACGGCATGCAGCCGCCGCGGTCGATTCGCAAGGGCGCCGCCGATGCGCTGATCCGCCACGTCACCGCGCTGGGCGGGCAGGTGCCGGCGGAACTGAAGAGCCGGGTCGAGCAGGTGGCGCGCAGCGGTGCCACGCCGCTGGTGGTGGCCGAGGGCCGGCACGTGCTGGGCGTGGTCGAGCTGTCGGACGTGGTCAAGCACGGCGTGCGCGAGAAGTTCGCGCGGCTGCGCGCGATGGGCGTCAAGACGGTGATGATCACCGGCGACAACCCGTTGACCGCTGCGGCCATCGCCGCCGAGGCCGGCGTCGACGACTACATCGCCGAGGCCACGCCCGAGGACAAGCTGGCGCGCATCCGCCAGGAGCAGGCCGGCGGACGCCTGGTGGCGATGGTCGGCGATGGTACAAACGACGCGCCGGCGCTGGCCCAGGCCGACGTCGGCCTGGCGATGAACTCCGGCACTCAGGCGGCCAAGGAGGCCGGCAACATGGTCGATCTGGATTCGGATCCGGCCAAGCTGCTGGCGGTGGTGGAAGTGGGCAAGCAGCAGCTGATCACCCGCGGCGCGCTGACCACGTTCTCGCTGGCCAACGACGTGTCCAAGTACTTCGCGATCCTGCCGGCGCTGTTCGCCGCCTCGATCCCGCAGATGGCCGCGCTGAACGTGATGCGCCTGTCCAGCCCGACCAACGCGGTGCTCGCCGCGCTGATCTTCAATGCGCTGGTGATCCCGGCGCTGATCCCGCTGGCGCTGCGCGGCGTGCGCTTCACCCCGTCCTCGGCGACCTCGCTGCTGCGCCGGAACATGCTGATCTACGGCGTGGGCGGCGTGCTGCTGCCGTTCGTCGGGATCAAGGCCATCGATCTGCTGCTGGTGGCGCTGGGCTGACCCCAGCGCCGATTCTCACGCTCCTTCGGAATTACCTCCATGACCGTGTCTTCCGTTTCCCTTCGCGAACCGATGCGCTGGCGCGCGGTGCTGGTGTTGCCGCTGCTGGTGCTCGCGTCCGCGGCGCTGTACTCGTTGCTGGCCACCGTGCTGGCCGGCGCGCTGTTCCCCGAGCAGGCCAACGGCAGCCTGCGCAGCCACGATGGCCGCGTGGTCGGCTCGGCGCTGGTGGCGCAGCCGTTCGCCGCCGCCGGCTATTTCCAGCCGCGTCCGTCCGGCGCGAAGTACGACCCGATGTCGGCGGCCGGCAGCAACCAGGCGCGCAGCAACCCCGACCTGCGCAAGCGCCTGGACGCCACCCGCCAGGCGGTGGCCGCGCGCGAAGGCATCGACCCGGCGCAGGTGCCGGACGATCTGATCACCCAGTCCGGCAGCGGCATGGACCCGGACATCAGTGTGGACGCGGCGCACATCCAAGTGGCGCGCGTGGCCGCGGCGCGCGGCCTGTCGCCGCAGACCGTCGCCGCCCTGGTCGCCGCGCAGACCCAGCCGCGCCAGTTCGGCGTGCTGGGGGAGCCGCGGGTGAACGTGCTGGCGCTGAATTTGGCGTTGGACGCGGCCGGGAATGGGGAAACGGGAATCGGGAATGGGCAAAAGCAGGAGCAACAGCGGTAAATCGCGCAGCCATGTAGGCTTTGCGCTCTGCGATTCCCCATTCCCCATTCCCCATT
>NZ_NQYT01000043.1:0-125405 GCF_009192935.1 Xanthomonas sp. LMG 12461 | reverse complement strand
CTGCCGCTGCGCGGCAAGATCCTCAACACCTGGGAAGTGGCCTCCGGCAGCGTGCTGGCCTCGGAGGAAGTGCACAACCTGGCGATCGCGATCGGCTGCGACCCGGGCAAGGAGGAGATCGACGGCCTGCGCTACGGCAAGGTGGTGATCCTGGCCGACGCCGACTCCGACGGCCTACACATCGCGACCCTGCTGACCGCGCTGTTCCTGCGCCACTTCCCCGCCCTGGTGCGCGCCGGTCACGTGTTCGTGGCGATGCCGCCGCTGTTCCGCGTGGACGTGGGCAAGCAGGTGTTCTACGCGCTGGACGAGGAAGAGAAGCGCTCGCTGCTGGACAAGATCGAACGCGAGAAGATCAAGGGCCAGGTCAGCGTCACCCGCTTCAAGGGCCTGGGCGAGATGAATCCGCAGCAGCTGCGCGAATCCACCATCCACCCGGACACCCGGCGCCTGGTGCAGCTGACCGTGGACGACGGCGACCAGACCCGCTCGCTGATGGACATGCTGCTGGCCAAGAAGCGCGCCGGCGACCGCAAGCAGTGGCTGGAGACCAAGGGCGACCTGGCGTCGCTGGAGGTCTGAGGCCGGGTGCGCGCGCTGGCGCTTCCAGTCAGCGCGTGCGCGGTCGTGCAGATGCCGCTTCCCCGGCCGACTCGGCGAGAGCCGTGTCGGGTTTGCACTAGCGGGTTGTGACTGCTCCCGAAAGCATCGTGTGGAAGCGACTTCAGTCGCGACGCGCGAAGCAGGCAGATGCCGGGGCATCATGCCGTCGGGACTGAAGTCCCTCCCACAACATCCCTGCCTGCGCGCCGCACGACCGGCGGATGCCGTCAGTTGCCTGCGCGGCATTGACGCCGCCTGGGCCGTCAGCCACGCGCAGGCGCCGCCGGCACCACGCCGGTGCAGTCGTGATCCTGCAGTTCCTCCGCACCGACCCCATCGCCGGGAAGCGCCGTGGCGGCCAGCAGCACGAAGCCCGGGCGACCATCGAACTCCGCGCCGACCACCGCCAGGGTCTGGTGCACCATGCTCTGCTGCGGCGGCAGGCTGCGCGCCAGCAGCGTCAGCGGATTCGCATCCAGTTCTTCGCCCTCCACGCGCATCGCCCGATAGGCGTGGCCGTGCAGCGGCTGCGGCAACGGTGCCCAGGCAGGGCCGATCGACGCCTGCATCGCCTGCAACTGGTCGCGCACCTGCGGCGCCAGGCAATCGATATGGACATGCAACTGGTCCTGCGAACGCGCCGAGGGCGGGTTGATCGTCAGGCTGGTCAGTTCGCGCGGCAGCGGCCGGTTCAACAACCGCTCGACCCGGGTGCGCGCCTGCCAGGCCAGGCCCAGCCAGTTCGGCGCGCCGGCGGCACGCGCGCGCGGATCTTCGATCCCGCTCACCGGCACCGTCGGAATCAGCAGGTACTGGTAGTCGCCGCGCAGGTCCTTCATCAAGGCATAGCGTTGGCCGGGCTCGGCATGCACTTCGCTGCAAGGGGCCGGATCGGCGCCGGCGCGCGCCTGCGGCAGGCAGCGCGTGCTCAACAGCCGCCACAGGCGCTGGCGATCGTGGGCATGCGGATCGTGCGCCGCCGGCGACTCGGCCACGGACGGCGGCGCAGGCACGCTGGCGCAGCCGGCCAGCAACGCCGCCAGGAACAGGCTTAGCGGCAGGCGAAAACGAAGGACGGGCATGCGCAGCAGACCGGACACGGGACGGACCGGCGATTGTAGCCAGCGCCGATGAACCGGCATGACTAGGGCGTGTCACCCATCCCCGAGCATGCCGCGCCGCGATTGCGCGTGCCTGTGGCAAGGAAGAGCGAGGAATTGGACGTCCGTCCACGCCCGAGCGATGACGCGGCCACGGGCGCGCGCAACCGCGGCCCTTCGGGTTGGGCCTGGCAGGCGCGCTGCCGGCGCCGCGCGGCTTGACCTGACGGCCAGTCAGGCGCTGCGCCACGCAACGCCGGCAACGCGCCTGCCAGACCCAACGCGGCATACTCGGGGATGGGTGACACGCCCTAGGCCGCGCCGCCGCCGACCATGGCTTTGTGCACATCCGCCGCGCCGACGCCGCGGCCTAGCATGCCGGCTCCCTTCCTGCGAGCGACCGCCCGTGCCGACCTTCCCTTCCGTGCTGCTGGCCGTGCTGCTGGCGGCGATGCCGATGACCGCGGCGCTGGCCGCCGATGCCGATGCGGGCAATGCCGACAAGGGCGACAAGCCCGCCGCCGCCGAACCGGCGCCGCTGCCGGCCGACGCGCAGACCAGCCAATCCACCCAGCTCGACGGCCGCACCCTGCGCTACACGGTCAAGGTCGGCACGCTGCCGGTGAAGGACAAGCAGGGCAAGGTCGTCGCCGACGTGGTCTATACCGCCTACACCATGGACGGCAAGGACCGTCCGGTCACCTTCGCGCTCAACGGCGGCCCCGGCGCGGCCTCGGTGTACCTCAACCTGGGCGCGATCGGGCCGAAGGTGGTGGCGTTCGGCAGCGAGGGCGACAGCGCCTCGGCGCCGGCGCAGCTGCGCGACAACCCCGGCACCTGGCTGGACTTCACCGACCTGGTGTTCATCGACCCGGTCGGCACCGGCTTCAGCCGCTCGCGCGTGCCCGACGAGCAGGCCAAGAAGCAGTTCTACAACCCGCAGGCCGACATCGAGTACCTCTCGCGCACCATCTACGACTGGCTGCTGAAGAACCAGCGCCTGCAGTCGCGCAAGTACCTGGTCGGCGAAAGCTACGGCGGCTTCCGCGGCCCGCGCATCACCCACTACCTGCAGACCAAGCTCGGCGTGGCGATGAACGGCGTGGTCCTGGTCTCGCCGTATCTGAACCCGACCCTGGACGACAACGGCGACGTCTCGCCGCTGCCGTGGATGCTGACCCTGCCGTCGATCACCGCCGCACGCCTGGAACGCGAGGGCAAGCTGACCCCGGAAGCGATGCGCCAGGTGATCGACTACACCCGCGGCGACTACGTCACCGCGCTGCTGCGCGGGCGCTCCGACCCGGCCGGCACCACCCGGATGATCCAGCAGGTGACCGCGATGACCGGCCTGGACCCGGCCTTCGTGCGCCGCGCCGGCGGCCGCCTGGAGACCCAGGCCTACCTGCGCGAGGTGTTCCGCGACAAGGGCGAACTGGGCAGCCGCTACGACTCCAACGTCACCGCCTTCGACCCGTTCCCCAACGCCCCCGAGCAGCGCGCCAACGACCCGCTGCTGGACAGCATCATCGCCCCCACCACCACCGCGATGGTCGATTTCGTGACCCGCGTGGTCGGCTGGAAGGTCGACGCCCGCTACGAGGCGCTGAACTACGACGTGAACCGGCTGTGGGACTGGGACGACGAACTGCGCAAGGGTTCGGTGACGCAGTTGCGCCAGTCGGTGGCGATCGACCCGAAGCTGCGCGTGCTGATCGTGCACGGCTGGAACGACCTGTCGTGCCCGTTCATGGGCTCGGTGCTGACCGTGGACCAGATGCCGGTGATGGGCAACGACCCGACCCGCGTGCAGGTCAAGAACTACCCCGGCGGCCACATGTTCTATAACCGCGCCGACAGCCAGCGCGCGCTGCGTCAGGACGTGATGGCGATGTATCGGGCGAATTGATGGGAATGGGGAATTGGGAATGGGGAATCGCAAAAGCGGTTCCCCACTCGTCGAGACAATACCCCGACCTGCGTGGTTCGGGAGTGCTATCGCGATGGAGTCACTTGGCTACGCGACGTCGCCACGCAGGCAACACTCGTTGCGACAAGAGGACGTAAGACGTATCCAGATTCCTTTCGGAGGGCGACATCGTCACCGTTCGCGGGAAATCTATGCTTTTACGATTCCCGTTTCCCCACTCCCGATTCCCGGCTCCCTCACACCCACCCAGCCAAGGCGAATCCCCGGAAAATCAGATACGCCACGCCGGCGGCGGCCGGGATCGTCAGGATCCAGGCCCAGACGATGCGTTCGATGACGCCGAAGCGCAGCGAGCGCGGGTTCTTGGCGAAGCCCACGCCCATGATCGCGGTGGAGATGCTGTGGGTGGTGGACACCGGCATGCCGAAATGCGCGGCCAGGGTCAGGATCGTGGCCGAGCTGGTCTCCGCGGCGAAGCCGTGGATCGGATGCAGCTTGACCATCTTGTGGCCCAGGGTCTTGATGATCTTCCAGCCGCCGGAGGCGGTGCCGGCGGCCATCACCACCGCGCAGGTCAGCACGATCCAGGTGGCGATGCCCTGCCCCTGGCTGGCGTCGGGATGCAGGAACGCCAGCCACGACGGCAGGTCGTCCAGGGCGCCGGTGCTCTGCGCGCCGATCAGGGTCATGGCGATGATGCCCATGGTCTTCTGCGCGTCGTTGTGGCCGTGCGCGTAGCCCATGTACGCGGCCGAGGCGATCTGCGCCTTGCCGAAGAAGGCATTGACCCAGCGCGGCCGCGCCAGCCGCCCGAGCGGACCGCCCAGCTTGGCCAGGCCGGCGATCGCCGCCCACAGCAGCAGCATCACCGCGATGCCGAGCAGGAAGCCGGCGATCGGCGAGGTGACCATCGGCACGAACACCTTCCACAGCAGGCCCTTGTTCTTGGCCCAGTCGCCGAGGTTCTGCGACCAGATCAGCGCGCCCCAGTCGTTGTGCGCGGCGGCCAGGCCGGCGCCGCACAGGCCGCCGATCAACGCATGCGAGGACGAGGACGGCAGGCCCTTCCACCAGGTGATCAAGTTCCAGACGATGCCGCCGAGCAGCGCGCACAGCACCACCTGCGGGGTCACCGCGATCACGTCGGTGTTGAGCAGGCCGGAAGCGATGGTCATCGCCACGGCGGTGCCGGTCAGCGCGCCGACCAGGTTCATCGCCGCGGCCAGCATCACCGCCCAGCCGGGGCTGAGCACCTTGGTGGCGACCACCGTGGCGATCGAGTTGGCGGTGTCGTGGAAGCCGTTGATGAACTCGAACACCAGCGCCGCCAGGATCACGATCAGGACCAGGGTCAGCATCGGCGCGCCTCCACGCACGCGGCGGCGGCGGTCAGCGCGCGCAGGGCGCCACGGCCGCGCAGGCAGCAACTCCGCAGCGCGTCCATCAGGAGTTCTTCAGCACGATCTGGTAGACCACCACGCCGGCCTCGCGGCAACGGTCGATGGCCTTCTCCAGGATTTCGAAGAACTCCTTGAGCAGGAACATCTGCAGGTTGTCCAGGCGCCCGGAGTAGATGTCGCGGTACAGCTCCAGCATCAGCCGGTCGGCCTCGTTCTCCAGCGAGCGCAGCTTGTCGTTGAGCGCGCTCATCCGGTCCAGGTTCATGTGGCGCAGGTCGTGGACCATCTCCACCACCACCGCCGCAGCCTGCTCCAGCATCGCCGAGCGCGGCGCGAAATCGATGTGCTCCAGGTGCTGGATCGCCAGCGAATAGCGATCGGCGAACTTCTCCACCTGCTTGGGGATCTTGTACAGGGCCGAGCCCAGGGCCTCGATGTCCTCGCGCTCGATCGGGGTCATGAAGCTGTCCACCAGCGCCTGGCCGATCTTGTCGGACGCGGCGCGCTCGCGCAGGCGCGCCAGCTTGAAGCCGTCCAGCGCCGGCTGCCGGTCGGACTCGCGCATCATCGCGTGCAGGGCCTTGGTGCTGTCGTAGGCGGCCTGTGCCGCCTCGTCGAGCAGGGTGTAGAACTGCTTGCCGGAACCGAAGATGGTCTGCAACGAAAACATGCAACGCGCTTCCCGCCGTCGCGGGGAGGACGGCACTGGGGCGGAATTATGACTGTTTGCTGACACCTGCGGGTAGTCGCGGCCCCGGGCCGGCCCTGGCGACGTCGGCGCGGCGTGGACGCGGCCCCCGCCCGGGTTTGTTACCATCGCCGCCGCGCCCTTCGCGGGCGCACCCTATGGACGACCACCCCACACCCCCTCCCCCGCGCCGCAATGGCGCCCATGTCCCCGCTTTCCTTGGCGCCAAGGAGCGCGCGCATGCTTGAACTGTTGATCGTTGCAGCCCTCATCCTGCTCAACGGTTTCTTCGCGATGTCCGAGATGTCGCTGATGACCTCGCGCAAGAGCCGGCTGAAGCAGATGGCCCAGTCCAGCACGCGCGCGGCCAAGGCGCTGGCGCTGGCCGAGAACCCCGAGCACTTCCTGTCCACCGTGCAGATCGGCATCACCGCCATCGGCATCCTCACCGGTACCTTCGGCGGCGAGGCCATGGGCGTGGCGATCGCGGCCAAGCTGCAGGCGCTGTTCCCGGCGCTGGCGGCCAACTTCACCCTGTTCGGCGATCCGCAGCCGTGGTCGGCGCTGATCGGCAAGACCCTGGCGATCGTGCTGATCACCTTCCTGACGCTGATCTTCGGCGAACTGGTGCCCAAGCGCCTGGCCCTGACCCGTTCGGAGGTCATCGCCGGCTTCGTCGCCATCCCCATGGGCTGGCTGGCCCGGATCGCCGCGCCGTTCGTCTGGGTGCTGTCGCGCTCGACCCGGCTGGTGCTGCGCCTGCTCGGCCTGGGCAAGGAGGAATCGGCCTCGGTGACCGAAGAGGAAATCCGCATGCTGGTGGCCGAGAGCCACGAGGCCGGCGTGATCGACGCGCACGAGCGCGACATGATGAACCGGGTCATGCGCCTGGGCGACCGCACCGCCGACAGCCTGATGACCCCGCGCAACCGCATCGCCTGGCTCGATGCCAACGCCGAGCCGCAGCGCAACCTGCAGGTGATGCGCGAACACGAGTTCTCGCGCTACCCGGTGTACCGCGGCAGCGACCAGGACATCGCCGGCGTGCTGGAGGTGAAATCGCTGGTCACGCGCATGGACGGCGACGCCACCCAGTTGTTCCAGAGCCTGCGCGACACCTTGTTCGTGTCCGAGTCCACCCACGCGATGAAGCTGCTGGAGATCTTCCGCGAAGAGCAGCAATCGATGGCGCTGGTGGTGGACGAGTACGGCGAGATCCAGGGCCTGGTGACGATCAGCGACCTGATGGGCGCGGTGGTCGGGCGCCTGCAGTCGGCCGACAACGCCGACGAGGACGCGCTGGTGGTGACCCGCGCCGACGGCTCGCTGCTGATCGACGGTTCGCTGGCGATCGAGGACCTGCGCGAACTGCTGGGCGGCGCCGAGCTGCCCAGCGCCGAGGAAGGCGACTACAACACCCTGGCCGGCCTGTGCATCTACTACTTCGGGCGCATCCCGCACGCCGGCGAGTTCTTCGACTGGGCCGGCTGGCGCATCGAGATCGTGGACCTGGACGGCGCGCGCGTGGACAAGCTGCTGCTGCGCAGGCTGCAGGACGAGAACAGCGATGACATCACCGGGTGACGCACCCGGCGGCGCGCCGCACGAGGGCGACCACGGCTACAGCGCCGAGGGCATCCGCACCCTGCTCGACACCTTCGTCCTCGGCGACCCGGACGAACACCTGCGGCTACGGCTGATCCTCGCCGACCTGCAGCAGAGCGCGTTCGGCGTGTTCCTGTTCGTGGCGATCCTGCCGGCGTTCCTGCCGGTGCCGGGCCTGGCCGGCGGCATCAGCGGGCCGCTGGTGACGCTGATCGGCCTGCAGATGCTGATCGGCCTGCGCAAGCCGTGGCTGCCGCGCTTCATCGGCGAGCGCGGGCCGCGCCGCCGCACCATGCAGCGCTTCGTCGGCCGCATCGCGCCGTGGCTGCGGCGCCTGGACCGACTGCTCAAGCCGCGCCTGCCGATGCTGGTCGATACCCTGCCGGCGCGCGCCTTCAGTGGGCTGCTGCTGATCGTGCTGGGGATCCTGCTGTCGCTGCCGATTCCGTTCACTAACTACGCCTTCGGCGCGATGCTGTTGCTGTTCGCGCTGGCGCTGCTGGAACGGGACGGCGGGCTGATGCTGCTGTCGTGGCTGGGCAGCATCGCCGTGGCGCTGAGCCTGGGATTGGCCTCGGACCAGGTGGTCGACCTGGGCCGGGAGTGGATGCACAAGCTGCGCTGAGCGCACGCGGCAGTGGAGCGCCCGCTGCCCGCTTACTTCACCAGGTACAGTTCCATCTCGCTGGCGAACACGTTGCGCATGTGCGACGGCCGCACGGACGCACCCTTGGCCGGGCGTTCCGGCGTCTGGGCGCGCAGGCGCTCCAGGCATTTGCTCATCTGTTGCAAGGCCGCCTCCAGTCCACATTCGTGCACCGGCGCCATCGGATGCTGTGCGTTCATTGCCGATCCCCCTGTTCGCGTCAGTTGTACGGCCGTGTCCCGAGGCCGAACGCCACGCTGATGCGCGACGCGAAACGATGACATACCCGGGAAAATCAAGACATCGTGAAAGCGGTGCGCGGTGTGATGCCCATCAACGCAAATATGGCAATGAGCGCCCGCGCGCGTCTGCGCGTGTAGACACCCGCGCAGATACGCGCATCACGCGGCCGCGGCGACCTGCGTCCAGGCCTCCGACGCCAGTTGGAACGAGCGCAAGCGCGCCGCGTGATCGTGGATGTTGGCGGTCAGCAGCAACTCGTCCGGGCGGTGCCGCGCGACGAAGTCGGACAGGCCCTGTGCGACCGCGTCGACATCGCCCAGCACCGTGCAGGACAGTGCGCGTTCCACACCCAGCCTCTCGTGCGGCGCCCAGAACGCCTCGATGTCGTCGATCGGCGGCGGAATCAGCCCGGGACGGCCGCGGCGCAGGTTGACGAAGCTCTGCTGTTGGGTGGTGAACAGACGCCGCGCCTCGGCCGTGGACGCGGCGGCCACCACGTTCAGGGCCAGCACCGCGTATGGCGCCTGCAGGCGCGTGGAAGCGCGGAACTCGCGACGATACACCGCCAGCGCCTCGTCCATCGCATCCGGGGCGAAATGCGAGGCAAAGGCGAACGGCAGGCCCATCGCCGCGGCCAGGCGCGCGCTGAACAGGCTGGAGCCGAGCAGCCACACCGGCACCTCGATGCCGGCACCGGGCACGGCGCGCACCAGTTGCCCCTCCACGGCCGGCTCGAAATAGCGCAGCAGTTCGGCCACGTCGTGCGGGAACTGGTCGGCACTGTCGAAGTAACGGCGCAACGCGCGTGCCGTGGCCTGGTCGGTACCGGGTGCGCGCCCCAGCCCCAGGTCGATGCGACCGGGATACAGCGAGGCCAGCGTGCCGAACTGCTCGGCCACCTGCAGCGGCGCATGGTTGGGCAGCATGATGCCGCCGGCGCCGACGCGGATGCGCTTGGTGCCGCCGGCCACGTGCCCGATCAACACCGCGGTGGCGGCGCTGGCGATGCCGGGCATGTTGTGATGCTCGGCCAGCCAGTAGCGGTGGTAGCCCCAGCGTTCGGCGTGCTGGGCCAGGTCCAGCATGTTGGCGAAGGCGGCGCTGGTGTCGCTGCCTTCGCAGACCGGGGCGAGGTCGAGGATGGAGATCGGCATCATGGTGAGGCGGGTTCCTGCAGGCGATGCCGACGAGATGGGGGCGCGCGGCGCCGCTTGCAGGGCGCGCGGCCGGAACGCTGATTTGCGCTGGATGTGGATGTGGATGTGGGTGTGGGCAGGAGGATGCTTGGCTGGCGGTCGTACCCTCACCCCAACCCCTCTCCCGGTGGGAGAGGGGCTTTGGCTCTTCCTTCTCCCCTCGGGAGAAGGTGCCCCGAAGGGGCGGATGAGGGTACGGGCGAAGCCTCGCATCGTCAGACCGGCAGGCGTTGCGGGCGCCGTACCCTCACCCCAACCCCTCTCCCGGTGGGAGAGGGGCTATCGCTCTCCCTTCTCCCGCCGGGAGAAGGTGCCCCGAAGGGGCGGATGAGGGTACGGGCGAAGCCTCGTGTCGCCAAACCCCCGCGAGCGCTGCGCGCCGTACCCTCACCCCAACCCCTCTCCCGAGGGGAAAGGGGCTTTGGCGAGCCGCACTACGGCGCTACCACGCCGGTTGCACGGTGCGCCGGCTACGCTGGCGCCCCCTGCTTTCTCCTGGTCGCCGCCATGCCGCTGATTCCATCGCCCGCCCCCGTCCCAGCCCTGCCCTTACGCGACCGTGTGGTGCTGGTCACCGGCGGCGCCCAGGGCATCGGCCGCGGCGTGGTGCAGGCAGTGCTGGGCGCTGGCGGCAACGTCGTGTTCGGCGATCTCGATGCCGATGCCGGGCGTGCCTGCGTGGCCGAGCTGGACGTCGGCGAACACCTGCTGTTCCGTCGCGTCGACGTGGCCGCCGAAGCGAGCGTGCGCCGCTTCGTCGATGCCGCGCTGACCCGGTTCGGCCGCATCGATGGACTGGTCAACAACGCCGGGATCGCCGATCCGCATACCGGCCCGCTGGCGCAATTGTCGCTGCGCGAATGGAACCGGCGGCTGGGGGCGAGCCTGGGCGGTGCGTTCCTGTGCAGCAAACATGCCCTGCCGGCGTTGCGCGACAGCCGCGGCGGCGGCGCCATCGTCAACATCGCGTCCACCCGCGCGCGGCAGTCCGAACCGGACACCGAGGCGTACGCCGCGTCCAAGGGCGGACTGGTGGCCTTCACTCATGCGCTGGCGATCAGCGCCGGGCCGGCGGTGCGGGTCAACTGCATCAGCCCCGGCTGGATCGCCACCGACGCCTGGCGCAAGCCGAATGCGCGGCGCACGCCCAAGCTGTCGCGCCAGGACCATGCGCAGCACCCGGCCGGGCGGGTCGGTGAGCCGCCGGACATCGGCGCGCTGGCGGTCTACCTGTTGTCGGCGCAGGCCGGCTTCATCACCGGCCAGGAATTCGTGGTCGATGGCGGGATGACGCGCAAGATGCAGTACGCCTGAGGGCGTGGGGATTGGGGAGTCGGGATTGGGGATTCGTTAAAGCGGGTGTTGCCTTACCTGACGGGCCACGTGCATAGCTGGCAGCAACCCGCCTTTGCCAATTCCCAATTCCGAATCCCCAATCCCGCGGCAATCAGCCGCCCACCATCGGCCGTAACTGCGGATCCAGCGCCACGCGCTCGTCGAAGACGAAGCAGCGGCCGTCGTAGCCTTCGCCCCCCACTTCCTCGAAGTAGCCGAGGATACCGCCGTCCAGCTGCAGCACGTTGTCCATGCCGTCGGCGCGCATCCACAGCGCGGCCTTCTCGCAGCGGATGCCACCGGTACAGAAGCTGACCACGGTGGTGTCGGCCAGCGCCGCGCGATGCGGGGCCAGCGCTTCCGGCAGCTCGGTGAACTTGACGATCGGCAGGGTCAGCGCGCCAGCGAAGGTGCCGTAGGCCACTTCCTGCGCATTGCGCGTGTCCAGCAGCACCACGCGCCGGCCAGTATCGTCGTGCCCCTGGCGCAGCCAGCGCTGCAGCGTGGCCGGCGCCACCGCCGGCGCGCGCGCCGCCTCCAGCGGCGAGGCGGCGTCGCGGCGGAAGCTGATGATCTCCGGCTTGACCTTGACCTTCAGCCGCGCGAACGGCTGCTGCGCACTGGGGCTGGTCTTGACGCGCAGATCGGCGAAGCGCGGGTCGGCGCGCAGCTGCGCGTAGAAGCCGTCGATCGCCGCCGGCGCACCGGCCAGGAACAGGTTGATGCCCTCGCCCGCCACCAGCACCGTGCCGCGCAAGTCGCCGTCCTGCGCCCAGGCATGCAATTGCGCGGCGAGCGCGTCGGGGTCGGCGATGGCGACGAAGTGGTAGGCGGCGGTGTTGGCGATCATCGGTGCATTTTAGAGCCTGCGACGCACGACCGCTGCAGCAGCACGGTCCGCGCCTCCCGCGCACCGGCGCTTCGGCGAAGCGCGTCGAGGCATGCCCCCAAGCGCCAGCGTCACCGCTAGCCGCGCAGCAAAAGGAACGGCAGCAGCACCAGCGAAGCGACCAGCAGCATGCCCAGCAGCGTCGCCAGCACGAACAGCGGGCGCTGCCGCAACAGGCTGGCGAAGGTCTCGGCGCTGCCGTCGCGCAGCACCGCGGCGCGCTCGGCGCGGGCGCGTTCGCCGCGCTGGGCCTGGTACTCGGCCAGCAGCGTCTTGGCCCGCGCCTGCTCGGCGTCCTCGCGCAACCAGATGCCACCGGCGGAGATGCCGAAGGTGCCGGCGCGGGTTTCGTAGTAGCCGATGCCGGCGGCGTCGAGCAGCGCGCAGACCTCGGCGCGTTCGTCGTCGGGCACGTGGCGCAGGTTGAGCAGCAGTTTGGCCATGCACCGCATGATAGCCGCTGCGGCGATGCGCTACCCTTGCACGCCCTGCCCGCCGTGGACGTCCCGCATGCGCCGAATCCTGCTGCTGTTGAGCCTGTCGTTGCCGGCGTGGCTGCTGATTGGCTGCACCCCGCCGGGTCCGCCGCCCGGCGGCAGCATCGCCGCGTTCCAGGCCACCGACGAGCGCGTCGGCGACGGCGCCGAGGCCCGCCCCGGCAGCCGGGTCACCGTGCACTACACCGGCTGGCTGTACGACGAGCACGCCAAGGACAAGCGCGGCGAGAAGTTCGACGCCTCGGCCGACCACGGCCAGCCCTTCAGCTTCGTGCTCGGCGCCGGCCAGGTGATTCGCGGCTGGGACGAGGGCGTGGCCGGCATGCGCGTGGGCGGCAAGCGCCTGCTGATGCTGCCGTCGGACTACGGCTACGGCGACAGCGGCGCCGGCGGGGTGATCCCGCCGGGCGCCTCGCTGGTGTTCGAGGTCGAACTGCTCGATGTCCAGCCGCGTTGAGCCGACTGCGCCGATGCCCGCCAGCAAGCACGCCGCGCCGGTGCACGGCCGTCTCGCCATCGTCGGCGGCGGCCCGGCGGGGCTGATCGCCGCCGAGACCGCGCGCGCCGCCGGCGCCGAGGTCGACGTGTACGAGGCCAAGGGCTCGGTGGGACGCAAGTTCCTGATCGCCGGCAAGGGCGGCCTCAACCTGACCCACTCCGATCCGTTCGAGCGCTTCGTCGCCCGCTATCGCGAGCGCGCGACGGCGGTCGGCGAGTGGCTGGCCGACTTCGATGCCGACGCGCTGCGCGCCTGGGCGCAGGCGCAGGGCGTGGAGACCTATGTGGGCAGCTCCGGCCGGGTGTTCCCGCTGGATCGCAAGGCCGCACCGCTGCTGCGCGGCTGGGTGCGGCGGCTGAAGGACGCAGGCGTGCGCTTCCACGTGCAGCAGCGCTGGCTGGGCTGGGACGCGGACGGCGCGCTGCGTTTCGCCGGTGCCGACGGCGAGCAGCGCGTGCAGGCCGATGCCTGCGTGCTGGCGCTCGGTGGCGGCAGCTGGCCGCAACTCGGTTCCGACGGCGCCTGGCAGGACACGCTGCGCGCGCGCGGCGTGGAGGTGGCGCCGCTGCAGCCGGCCAACTGCGGCTTCGACGTGGACTGGAGCGCCTATTTCCGCGAACGCCACGCGGGAGCCCCGCTGAAGCCGGTGGTCGCGCATTGGCACGATGCGCAGGGCCAGGCACAGTCGCTGCAGGGCGAATGCGTGGTCGGCGAGCATGGCATCGAGGGCAGCCTGATCTATGCACTGGCCGCGGATCTGCGCGATTCCATCGCCGCACTCGGCCCGGCCACGCTGTGGCTGGACCTGGCACCGGGCCGCGACCTGCCGCGGCTGCAGGCCGAACTGGGCAAGCCGCGCGGCGGCCGCAGCTTCGGCGAACATCTGCGCCGCCAGGTCGGCATCGACGGGGTCAAGGCGGCGCTGCTGTTCGAGATCCTCGGCAAGCAGGCCGGCCAGGATCCGGCGCTGGCCGCGGCCACGCTCAAGCGCCTGCCGCTGACCCTGCTACGCCCGCGGCCACTGGCCGAGGCGATCAGCAGCGCCGGCGGCGTGCGCCTGGAAGCGCTGGATGCGCAGTTGATGCTGCGGGCGCTGCCCGGCACCTTCTGCGCCGGCGAAATGCTCGACTGGGAAGCGCCGACCGGCGGCTACCTGCTCACCGCGTGCTTCGCCAGCGGCGTGCGCGCCGGGCGCGGCGCGGTGGCCTGGCTGCAACGCGCCACGCGCTGAGCGGCGCCGGCACGCGACTGGCCGGAATGGCCAGTGACCTTCGGGCCTGTCGTCGTCGTGGCCGCACGACGTATTCCTGCACGGACGTGGCGACCGCGGCTGTCTCGCGGTTCCAGCTCACCTCCCGCCTGGAGCGACGCATGCGTCCATCGATCCTGTTCTGCGCACTTGGCCTGGCCGGCAACGTCGTGGCCGCGAGCGCCGCGCCCAGCACCAGCCCGAAGATCCGGCAGGTCGAGCAAGGCCTGTTGCCGGCCGTCGTCATCCAGAACCAGGCAGGCGCGCAACTGTCGCTGCGTGGCCAGATGGACGCGCTGCACGTCCCGGGCGTGGCGATCGCGGTGATCCGTCGCGGCCGCGTCGCCTGGGCCAAGGGCTATGGCGTCACCGCCACCGGTGGGACCGCGGTCGACGCCAGGACCCTGTTCCAGGCCGGCTCGGTGAGCAAGCCGGTGGCGGCGATGGCGGCCTTGTCCCTGGTCCAGGACGGACGCGTGGCGCTGGACGCCCCGGTCAATGCGCGACTGACCTCGTGGACCCTGCCCGATTCCGCCGACAGCCACGACCATCCGGTGACCCTGCGCCAACTGCTGTCGCACACCGCCGGCACCAGCGTGCACGGTTTCGATGGCTACGCCCGCGGCGCCGCCGTGCCCACCCTGCAGCAGGTACTCGACGGCCAGGCGCCGGCGAACTCGGCGCCGGTGCGGGTGGAGGCGCCGGTCGGGGTGCGCTACCGCTATTCGGGCGGCGGCTACACGGTGATGCAGCAGTTGCTGATCGACGTCGGCGGGCAGGACTTTCCAACGCTGCTGCAGCAGCGCGTGCTGGCGCCGCTGCGCATGCGCGCCAGCAGTTTCCGCCAGCCGTTGCCCGCACGCGATCTGGCGCACGCGGCGCAACCGCACGATGCCAATGGCGCGCCGGTGGCAGGCGGCCCGCACACCTACCCGGAACTGGCCGCGGCCGGCCTGTGGACCAACGCGCAGGACCTGGCGCGCTATGCGATCGAACTGTGCGATGCGCAGGCCGGTCGCGGCCGCGTGCTGTCCGCCGCCAGCGCCCGCGCCATGATGACCCCGGTGCGGGACGGCTACGGCCTGGGCCTGAACATCGGCGGCGCCAGCGCGCGCAAGTACGTCTATCACGACGGTTCCAACGCCGGCTACAAGGCCACGCTGGTGGTGTATCCGCAAGGATGCGATGGCGCCGTGGTGCTGAGCAACGGCGACCAGGGCTACCAGTTGGGTCTGGAGATCGTGCGCGCCATCGCCGCGGCCTATGCCTGGCCGGATTTCCAGCCAATCCGGCGCACCGCCGTCGCGCTGGACATCGCCGCGCAACGGCGCTTCGTCGGCAGCTTCGCCATCCCCGAGCTGGGCACGTTCCGGATCCGCGAAGCGCAGGACCGCCTGCTGGTGGAACTGCGCAAGGATCAGGCCTACCCACTGATTCCCGCGTCGGATCACGCGTTCTTCTTGAGCGCGCAGGACATCATCATCCGCTTCGATACGCCCGGCGATGCCGACCAGGGCACGCTCGACGCCGATGGCGGTCACTATCCGTTCCGGCGCGTGGCCGCGGACAGCGCACCGTAGCCAGCGCGGGCATCGCGCCGGCAGACCGCGCTCAGAGGGTTGCGATCTGCACCCGCGCCTGCGGATCGCGCTTGGCCACGTACATGGCCTCGTCGGCGCGCTGGGTGAGCAGCACCGGATCGAAGCCGGGCCCGGCCTGCACGGCGATGCCGATGCTCGGCTGCAAGGGCAGGTGCCGACCACTGACCTCGCAGCCGTCCGCGCATGCCTCCATGATCCGCGCCGCGGCCGCCAGCACTTCGCGCCTGGCGTCGGCCAGGCCTTCCAGCAGCACCACGAACTCGTCGCCGCCCAACCGCGCGATGCTGTCCTGCCCGCGCAGGCAACGTTGCAGCAGCCGCGCGAAGTGCACCAGCAGCGCATCGCCGACGTGGTGGCCGAAACGGTCGTTGACGCTCTTGAAGTCGTTCAGATCCAGGAACATCACCGCCACCTGGCCTTGGCCACGGCGCTCGTTCATGCGCCGCCGCAGGGTCTGGTTCCAGGCCATGCGGTTCGGTAGCCCGGTCAGTTCGTCGCGCAGCGCGCGCTCTTCCAGCAGCCGCGCCAACCGGGTCTGCCCGGTGATGTCGCTGATCATCAGATGCAGGCCGATCCGCTGCGGCGCCAAGGCCACGTCTGGAATCAGGCTGAAATGCATGATCCGCAACGCATCGGTGGCATCGCACAGCTCGGCGTCGAACTGCGCCGGCACGCCCTGCAGCGCCGCCGGCAGGTGGGGTTGCAGCAGGGCCAGTTGCTGCGGATCCAGCACCTCGTGCAGGCGGCGGCCGATGATGCGCTCCGGCGCCAGCCCGAACCACGCCGCATACGGCCGGTTGACGAACTGGTAGCACAGGTCGTGGTCGAGGTAGGCGATCAGCGCCGGCGCGTTGTCGGCGATGGTGCGTAGCTGCGCTTCGCTGTCGCGCAGGCGGTGTTCGGCCAGGTGCTGCTCGGTGATGTCCTGGATGTGGGTGACGAAATGCAGCGGGCGCCGCTGTTCGTCGCGCACCAGCGACACCGACAGACGCGCACGCACGGTATGGCCGTCGCGATGGCGGTAGCGCTTTTCGCTGCGGTAGTCGCTGCGGCGGCCGGCGATCAACGCGGCCACCTGTTCCATGTCCTCGGCCAGGTCCTCGGGATGGGTCAAATCCTGGAAGCGCAGTTCCAGCAGCTCCGCGCGGCTGTAGCCGAGCATCGCGCACAAGGCGTCGTTGACGTCCAGCCAGTGCCCTTCCAGCGACACCAGCGCCATGCCGTGCGCGGCCGCCGAGAACGCGCCGGAGAAACGCTGCCCGGCCAGCAGCGCCGCATGCGACGCCGCGCGTTCGACGCTGACGTCGCGCATCACGCACACCGCGCCCAGGCTGCGCCCATCGCGGCCCTCCAGCCGTTCCGCATTGCACAGCACGCTGCGCGGCGGTTGTCCCTTGGCGGCGATCACCATTTCCGCATCGCGCACCGATTCACCGCGCCAGGCACGGACCAGCGGCACCTCGTCACTGGTCAGCAGCCGCTGGCCGCTGGCGTCGAACAGGTCGAAGTACTTCGCCCACTGTTCGGGCGGCAAGGCGCGTGGATCGGCGCCGTGCCACTGCCGCGCCACCTGGTTGAACTCGCCCAGCGTGCCATCGGCCTGGCACGACACCACGCCGTCGGGCATCGTCTCCAGCAGCAGGCTCAGCGTCTTGGCCTGGTCGTGGGCGATGCGTGCGTCGCGGCGCGCCTCCAGATGCGCGGTGACCTGCCTGGCCAGGCGCTGCAGAGCTTCGCGCTGGCGTGCGTCCAACTGCCGCGGACGGATGTCGATCACGCACAGGGTGCCGTAGCTGTAGCCCTGGTCGCCGATCAGCGGCATGCCAGCGTAGAAACGCAGGTGTGGCGCGCCGCACACCAGCGGGTTGCCGGCGAAACGCGGATCCAGCGTGGCGTCCGGCACCTCCAGCAACTGCGGCTCCAGCAAGGCATAGGTGCAGAACGCCATCTCGCGCGGATACCTGGTGGTGCCGGCAGGCAGGCCGCAACTGGCCTTGAGCCATTGCCGGCGCTCGTCGATCAGCGAAATCAGCGCGATCGGCACCTCGCACAACTGGCTGGTCAGCCAGATCAGGTCGTCGAACGCCGGTTCCGGTGCGGTATCCAGCATCCCCAGCTCGGCCAGCGCGCGCAGGCGCTCGGCTTCGTCGACGGGCAGCGGCGCGGGAACGACGTCGGGGACCGAGGGCTGATTCATGCGCGGCACGCTGAGAAGGAACCGGCACGATAACGGGCGGCGGCAGCGATGGCGAGCATGCGTGACCGATGCGGCGATGCAAAAAAAGCGAACGCCCCGCCCCGCTGCCGTCACAACGCACCGGTTGTGGGATGCCTACCTCACGGCACCCCCGGCGCGGCGCGCTTCTCCATGAACACGCAATCGAGGACGATCCCGCTGGGATGCGGGTAGCTTCCCTCGCTTACCACGGCATAGCCCTGCGCAAGGTAGAACGCCACCGCATTCAGCGCCGCGGCGAGATGGATGCGCGGACACGGCGCCAGGCGCTGCTCCAGCGCCTGCAGCAGGCGCCGGCCGCAACCGCGCCGACGGCGCCTCGCTCATTGCGACTTGCTGTCGCGCAGGCGACGGATGCGTTCCGGCGGCTGGAACGAATCGCTGCGCGCGTCGCCCCAGTAATCGTGGAAGACCGCATGGTCGGGCACGGTGCGCAGCAGTTCGCCCGGCTCCAGGTAGCGGTACAGCGAGGCCAGCGAGCGGATCTCCACCTGCGAGATGCGGCGCAGGATGTGCTCGGGCCCCAGTTGCGAAGGATGCGTCAGCCCGGCGGCACTGAGCAGTTCGCGCAGGGCCTTGAGCGTGTTGGCGTGGTAGTGCGCGACCCGGGTGGCCTTGTCGGTGGGGTCCAGGTGCTGCCAGCGGCGCCGGTCCTGGGTGGCGATGCCGGTCGGGCAGCGGTCGCTGTGGCAGCTCAGCGACTGGATGCAGCCCAGCGCGAACATGAAGCCGCGCCCGGCATTGCACCAGTCCGCGCCCAGCGCCAGGGTGCGCGCGATGTCGAAGGCGCTGGTGATCTTGCCGGCAGCGCCGAGCTTGATGCGCTCGCGGATGTCCAGCCCGACCAGGGTGTTGTGCACCAGCAGCAGGGCCTCGTGCATCGGCACGCCGACGTGGTCGATGAACTCCGCCGGCGCCGCGCCGGTGCCGCCCTCGGCGCCGTCGACGACGATGAAATCCGGGTACAGGCCGCTTTCCTGCATCGCCTTGGCGATGGCGAACCACTCCCAGGGGTGGCCGATGGCCAGCTTGAAACCGGTGGGCTTGCCGCCGGACAGTTCGCGCAGCCGCGCCACGAACTGCAGCAGCTCCAGCGGCGTGGAGAACGCCGAATGCCGCGACGGCGACACGCAGTCGCGGCCCATGGCGACGCCGCGGGTGGCGGCGATCTCGGCACTGACCTTGGCCGCCGGCAGCACGCCGCCGTGGCCCGGCTTGGCGCCCTGCGAGAGCTTGATCTCGATCATCTTGACCTGCTCCAGCGTGGCGTTGGCGACGAAGCGCTGCGGGTCGAAGCGCCCCTCCTCGTCGCGGCAGCCGAAGTAGCCCGAGCCGATTTCCCACACCAGGTCGCCGCCGCACTCGCGGTGGTAGGGCGAGATCGAGCCCTCGCCGGTGTCGTGGTAGAAGCCGCCCTGGCGCGCGCCGGCGTTGAGCGCGCGGATGGCGTTGGCCGACAGCGCGCCGAAGCTCATCGCCGAGATGTTGAACACGCTGGCTGCGTACGGCTGCGCGCAGCCGGCGCCGATGGTGACGCGGAAGTCGTGGTCGGCGATCTCGCTGGTGGCCAGCGAATGGTTGATCCATTCGTAGTCCGGCGCGTAGGTGCTGCGCTGGGTGCCGAACGGCACCACGTCCATCACGTTCTTGGCGCGCTGGTAGACCAGGGCGCGCTGCTGCCGCGAGAACGGCGCCTCCTCGATGTCGCTCTGCAGGAAGTACTGGCGCATCTCCGGGCCGACCGATTCCAGGCCGTAGCGGAAATGCGCCAGGATCGGATAATTGCGGCGCAGGGTGCTGCGGGTCTGCAGCAGGTCCACGGTGCCCAGCACCGCCAGCACCGCGAAGACGGCCACGCCCCAGCCCCACAGCGGCCAGATCGCGCACAGGGCGATGGACAGCGCCAGCAGCACGCAGCTGGCGATATAGGCTAGGTAGCGGTGCATCGCGGTCCTCGCAGGCGTCGGAAGCCGGCGAGTGTAGAGGGTGTCGCGGTCATGGCGTTGCAACCGCCATCGGGGCCGCTTGGCGCAGGTACAGCCAGCGCATGCCAATGCACCGGTGACACCAGACGGTACGCGCGCCCGAGAACTGCGCTACAGCCGGTCGTCCACCGCCGCGCGCGGCCACACCGACTTGACGTCGTAGACCACCAGATCGGGTGTGCCGAGCGCGCGGATCTGCGCCGCGTCCAGGTCGCGGTAGGCCGCGTGCGCCACCGCCAGCACCACCGCGTCGTAGCGGCCGGGCACCGGTTCTGGCAGCAGCTCGACGCCGTGCGCCTGCGCCGCCTGCGGATCGGCCCAGGGATCGCAGGCGTCGACGCGGGCGCCGGCCGCGGCCAGCGCCTGCACCAGCTCCAGCGCGCGGCTGTTGCGCAGGTCCGGGCAGTTCTCCTTGAAGGTGACGCCGAGCACCAGCACGGACGCATCGGCCATCGCCACGCCCTTGCCGGCCAGCAGTGCCTGCACCCGCGCGGCGACATGCGCGCCGACCCGGTTGTTGACCTGGCGCGCGGTGTGGATCAGGTCCGGGTGGTAGCCCACGCTCTCGGACTTGTGCAGTAGGTAGTACGGATCCACGCCGATGCAGTGGCCGCCGACCAGGCCGGGCCGGAACGGCAGGAAGTTCCACTTGGTGCCGGCCGCGTCCAGCACGTCCTGGGTATCGATGCCGAGGCGGTCGAAGATGAGGGCGAGTTCGTTGACCAGGGCGATGTTGACGTCGCGCTGGATGTTCTCGACCACCTTGGCCGCCTCGGCCACGCGGATCGACGGCGCGCGCCAGGTGCCGGCGGCGATGATGCCGGCATATAGCGCGTCCACCGCATCGGCGGCGGCCGGGTTCGAGCCGGAGGTGATCTTGCGGATGTCGGCCAGGCGCCGCTGGCGGTCGCCGGGATTGACCCGCTCCGGGCTGTAGCCGCAATGGAAGTCGACGTCGCAGCGCAATCCCGAGCCCTGCTCCAGCAGCGGCACGCAGACTTCCTCGGTGGTGCCCGGGTAGACGGTGGACTCGTAGATCACCAGGTCGCCGCGCTTGAGCACGCCGGCCAGCAACTCGCTGGCCTGGCGCAGCGGCTGCAGGTCGGGCTGCTCGTGCGCGTCGATCGGGGTCGGCACGGTGACGATGTACACGTTGCGGTCGCGCAGCGCCGCCGCGTCGTCGCTGTAGCGCAGGTGCACGCCGGCGCGCAGTTCCTCGGCCTCCAGTTCCAGGGTCTGATCGTGCCCGTCGCGCAGTTGCGCCACGCGCTGCGCATCGATGTCGTAGCCGAGCGTGTCGTGGCGGGCGCCGAACGCCACCGCCAGCGGCAGGCCCACATAACCGAGGCCGATCACGGCGATGCGCGGCGGCGCGGAATCGAGCACGGAAGCAACGGGCATGCCAGTCCTTTGCGGGCACCGGCAGCGGCGGCCGTCGGCGCGTGAGGGGGAAACGGGGTGCCCGCGGACGCGGACCTCGTGCATGGTAAGCCGCTGCAGCGGCGCGGACCAAGTCGATCCGCGGAACGCCGGGGCTGCGCTTGCGTGTCGCGCCTTCACGCGCATCGCGGGCCGCCTTCACAACGCCGTGTGTGAAAGGCGACGTCCAACATCACGCTTTGTGGCCGTGTGAGCGTGCGTCTTGTCATGCACACCACATGAGCACCACCTCACCTTTACGCACCGCGGCCTAGGGTGATGGAGCGGTGGCTGCCAGGGGGGCACCCTCCGCCTCCCTCTTTCCTCTCACTCAAGGAGAACTCGCGTGAGTCACGCTCCGAGCCTGCTCGTGGATGTCGAAGCCGAATTGGCGCATTGGAAGGCGCTGCACGCGGCGGGCAAACTGGGGTCGCAGTCGTTCAGCGAACATGCGCGCCTGATCAAGATGGCCTGCGATGTGTTCCTGCAGTTGCCGCGCGAATCCAACGACGTGCGATTGCAGCGCCTGCGTCAGCGCTACGACGCCGAACACCCCTGGCCGCGCATCGCCTGGAGCGATGCCGAAACCCTGGTCGTCGCCTGCTGGGCACGCCTCGACGGCTCCGAGCAGCACGACCGCCATCCGGATCCGGCGCCCACCCCCGCCTGATCCAGGAGGTTCGTCATGTCCCCGCCCGCCAACCGCGACAACGCCCACGATTCCCAGCAACGCAGCCACACGCCGGACAAGATCCACAACGACGACGCGCAGTGGAAGGATCGCGACCAACCCGATAGCGACCCCAAGCGCGACCACGCCGATCCCGAACACGACTATCCGCGGCCGGACGGCAGCGAGTAAGGACGCCAAGAATCCCGCTGCGGCACACCACGGTCGCCGCAGCGGCACCCCTCCCCAACCGCACCGAACGCCGACGGTCAGCGCAGGCTCGACCCGCGCACGATGCAGCGGCCACTGAGCACCACCTTGCGGGTCGGCTGCGTCGGCGCGTTCATCCGCTCCAGCAGCAGCGACATCGCGGTGCGTCCCATCTCTTCCACCGGCTGTTCGATCACGGTGATGCCGGGTTCGACCAGATCGGTCCAGCTCTCGTTGTCGAACCCGGCCAGCGCCAGATCCTGCGGAATGCGCAGGCCGGCCGCGCGCGCGGCCTTCAGCGCGCCCATCAGCAGCAGGCTGTTGCTGGCCACCAGCGCGTCCGGTCGCGGCGTCTGCGCCAGCCAGGCCTGGACCTCGGCGATCGCCGCCTCCGCGCTCGGTGCCACCTCGCGGTAGTCCGGCGTCAGCCCGTGCCCGCGCATCGCCTCCAGATAGCCGTCGCGACGCTCGGCGGCAGTGCTGCTGGTCTTGCCGAACAGGCCGCCGATGCGGCGCACGCCGCGGCCGACCAGATGATCGACCAGCGCCGCCATCGCCGCGGCGTTGTCCAGCACCACGCTGTCGTGCGTACCGCTCTTGCCGGCGCGGTCCAGCAGCACCACCGGATGATCGAAGGTCAACTTGCCCAGTTGGCTCTGGGTGGTGCGGGTGGGGGCGAAGATCAGCCCGCTGACCCGCTCTTCCTGCATCAGTTGCAGATACAGCGCCTCGCGCTGCGGATCCTCGTCGGTATTGCACAGGATCACGCGCATGCCGGCGCGGTAGGCCACGTCCTCGACTGCGCGAATGGCCGCGGTGAAGAACGGATTGCGGATGTCGGCGACGATCAGGCCGACCACCCCGGAGTGCTGCGAGCGGAGCCGCCGCGCCATCAGGTTGGGACGGTAGCCGGTCTCGCGCACCGCCGCTTCCACCCGTGCCCGCACCTCCTCGCTGACCGGGCCGTGGCCCAGTGCCCGCGACACCGTCGAGGTCGAGACGCCGGCGACGCGCGCCACGTCGTGGATGCTGACGCTCACTGGCAACGTTCCCGCTTCTTTTCCATGTCGACCCCCTGTCGTGTGGCGACACCGGATAGTAGCACCAGGCTTTTACGAAAGAATTGTGCACTGCACATTGACGATTCACTGGGAACGTTCCCACACTGCGCCCACTCGCCGCCCACCCTCAAGGATTCCGCGTGTCCCAGACGCCCGCCTCCCCCCTGGTTTCCAGCGACCTGGTCCGGGTCGATGTCCAGGCCCGCGACAAGGCCGACGCAATCGCCCAGGCGGCGCAGTTGCTGGTCGCCGCCGGCTGCGTGCCGCCGGCCTACGAGGCCAGCATGCTGCGCCGCGAAGCGCTGGCCAACACCTTCCTGGGGCATGGCGTGGCGATCCCGCACTGCACCGGCGAGGACCGCCACCTGGTGCGCCGCGACGGCATCGCGGTGCTGCAGCTGCGCGACGGCGTGGAGTGGAACCCGGGCCAGACCACGCACCTGGTGGTCGCCATCGCCGCCCAGTCCGACACCCACATCACCGTGCTGCGGCGCCTGACCCGGCTGATCCAGGATCCGCCCAAGCTGGAGGCGCTGTTCGCCAGCGACGACCCGCAGGCGATCGTCGCCGCCCTGAGCGAGGATGCGGCCGCCACCGCGCCCGCCGCCCCGGCCAGCGACCTGGCCGAGCGCTTCGACTGGACCGTGCGCTACCCCACCGGGCTGCACGCGCGCCCGGCCACGCGCTGGGTGGAAACCGCGCGCGGCTTCGCCGCCCGCATCCAGGTGCGCGCCGGCGACCAGGTCGGCGACGCCAAGAACCTGGTGTCGCTGCTGCAACTGGGCCTGCACGCCGGCGACACCGTGACCATTTCGGCCGAAGGCCAGGACGCCGCCGCGGCGCTGGCACGGCTGCGCAGCGTGATCGACGGCCTGACCGCGCAGGAGCAGGCCGACGCCGACGCCGCCGCGCAACGTCGCGCCGCGCCGGTCGCCGGCTGGACCCCGCCGCAGGCGCAGCCGGCCATCGTCGGCATCGGCGCCAGCCCCGGCCTGGCGATCGGCGTGGTGCACAAGCTGGCCGGCCACGACGTGGCGGTGGCGGACACGCCGGTGCCGCTGAGCGACGGCGGCGCCCTGCTGCACGACGCCCTGCAGCGCACCCGCACGCAACTGCAGGCCATCGAAGAGGACACCCGGCGCCGCCTCGGCGCCGGCGATGCGGCGATCTTCCGCGCCCAGGCCGAACTGCTCAACGACACCGACCTGATCACCCTGGCCTGCCAACTGATGGTCGAGGGCCACGGTGTCGCCTGGTCCTGGCAGCAGTCGGTCGAACGCCTGGCCAACAAGCTCTCGGCGCTGGGCAATGCGGTACTGGCCGGACGCGCCAGCGACCTGCGCGACGTCGGCCGCCGGGTGCTGGCGCACCTGGATCCGAGCCTGGCCGGCGGCAGCCTGGCGCAATTGCCGGCCGCGCCGTGCATCCTGCTCGCCCACGACCTGTCGCCGTCGGACACCGCCAACCTCGACACCGCGCGCGTGCTCGGCCTGGCCACCGCCGTGGGCGGACCGACCTCGCACACCGCGATCCTCTCGCGCACCCTCGGCCTGCCGGCGCTGGTCGCTGGCGGCGCCGACCTGCTGGACCTGGAGGACGGCGCCACCGTCATCGTCGACGGCAGCAGCGGCCGCCTGTATCTGGCGCCGTCGGAGGCCGACCTGGCCTCGGCCCGCGCCTACATCGAGGAACAGCAGCAACTGCGCGCGCGCGAGGCCGAGCAGCGCAACCAGCCGGCACAGACCGAGGACGGCCATCGCCTGGAGATCGGCGCCAACGTCAACCTGCCCGAGCAGGTCGCCGCGGCACTGGCGCAGGGCGCCGAGAGCGTGGGCCTGATGCGCACCGAATTCCTGTTCCTGGAGCGCGGCAGCACGCCCAGCGAGGACGAGCAGTACGCCACCTACACGGCGATGGCGCAGGCGCTGGACGGCCGCGCGCTGATCGTGCGCGCCCTGGACATCGGCGGCGACAAGCAGGTCGCGCACCTGAACCTGCCGCGCGAGGACAACCCGTTCCTGGGCGTGCGCGGCGCGCGCCTGCTGCTGCGCCGCGCCGACCTGCTGCAACCGCAGCTGCGCGCGCTGTACCGCGCGGCCAAGGACGGCGCGCGCCTGGCGATCATGTTCCCGATGATCACCTCGGCGGCGGAACTGCTGACGCTTCGCGCCGAATGCGAGCGCCTGCGCGCGGAGCTGCAGGCGCCGGAGGTGCCACTGGGCATCATGATCGAAGTGCCGGCCGCGGCGATCCAGGCCGATGCGCTGGCGAAACACGCGGACTTCTTCTCGATCGGCACCAACGACCTGACCCAGTACACCCTGGCCATCGACCGCCAGAACCCGGACCTGGCCGCCGAGGCCGACAGCCTGCACCCGGCGGTGCTGCGCCTGATCCGCACCACCGTCGAGGGCGCCGCGCGCCACGGGCGTTGGGTCGGCGTGTGCGGCGGCCTGGCCGGCGATGCGTTCGGCGCGGCCCTGCTGGCCGGCCTGGGCGTGCACGAGCTGTCGATGACGCCCAACGACATCCCCGCGGTGAAGGCACGCCTGCGCGGCAGCCGCCTGGACGCGCTGCAGGCGCTGGCGCAGCGCGCGCTGGACTGCGAAAGCGCGGCCGAGGTGCGCGCGCTCGACGGAGCCGGCGCATGAGCGTCGATGCCGTCACCGTCACCCTGAATCCGGCGATCGACCTGACCGTGGCGATCGACCGGCTGCAACCGGGCCAGGTGCACCGTGCGCGCAGCGCCCATGCCATCGCCGGCGGCAAGGGCATCAACGTCGCCGCCTGCCTGGCCGATGCCGGCCTGCGCTGCGCCGCGCTCGGCGTGCTCGGCGCCGGCAATGCGCCGGTATTCGAAACCCTGTTCGCCGAACGCGGCATCGACGACCGTTGCCTGCGCGTGCCCGGCGACACCCGCAGCAATCTCAAGCTGGTCGCCGCCGACAGCGGCGCCACCACCGATATCAACCTGCCCGGCCTGGCCCTGGACCAGGCCCAGCTCGATACCGTCGGCGCGCGCCTGACCGAGCTGCTGCGCCCCGGCCTGCCGGTGGTGCTCTGCGGCAGCCTGCCGGCCGGCCTGGCCGAGGACACCTGGCGGCACCTGCAGGCGCAGGCCGCCGCCGCCGGTGCGCGGGTGCTACTGGACACCAGCGGTGCGCCGCTGCACGCCGCCCTGGATGCGCCGCGCGCGCAACTGCCGTTCGCGATCAAGCCCAACCGCCACGAGCTGGAGGAATGGGCCGGCGCACCGCTGGCGAGCACGGCCGAGCTGCTCGGCGCCGCGCGCGCGCTGCTGGCGCGCGGCATCGGCCTGGTCGTGGTGTCGCTGGGCAGCGATGGCGCGCTGTTCGTGCGCGGCGAGCAGGCGCTGCTGGCGCAGCCGCCGCAGCTGACCGGCGGCAGCAGCGTCGGCGCCGGCGACGCGATGGTCGCCGGCCTGGTCGCGGCCTTGCGTGCCGACGCCGACCTGGCCACCTGCGCGCGCCAGGCCACCGCCTTCGCCGTGGCCACCCTGGGCAGCGGCGTCGCCCGCCGGCTGCCGCGCGAGCGCCTGGCCGACCTGGCCACCGCGGTCCGCGTGGAGACCCTGGCATGACTTCCGCCGCGTCGCTGCCGTGCGCCGCGTCCTCTTGCGCTCATCGGGAGCCCGCATGAATCCGATCCTCGTGGTGATCGCCGCCGGCGATCGCAGTACCGAAGCCGTCCTCGCCGCCGAAGCGCTGCGCCATGCCGCCACGCTGCGGGACGCGACGCTGCAGGCCGAGGTGCGCACGCCGCAGGGCGTGATCGCGCCGCTGGACCTGGCCGCCGCCCCCGCCGCCGCGCCGCTGCTGCTGGTCGGCGACGGCGACGTCGATGCCGCCCGCTTCGCCGGCCGCAGCGTGCAGCGCAGCAGCCTGGACGCGGTGCTGGCCGATGCCGGCGCGGTGCTGGCGCCGCTGCTGACCGCGGCCACCGACACCGCCGGCGCGGCCGCTGTCGGCGGCACCGAGGGCGCCGGCAAGCGCATCGTCGCCATCACCTCCTGCCCCACCGGCATCGCCCACACCTTCATGGCCGCCGAGGGCCTGCAGCAGGCGGCCAAGGCGCTGGGCCACCAGATCCGGGTGGAAACCCAGGGCTCGGTCGGCGCGCAGGACGCGCTCAGCGCCGAGGAGATCGCCGCCGCGGACCTGGTGCTGATCGCCGCCGACCGCGAGGTCGATCTGGGCCGCTTCGGCGGCAAGCGCCTGTTCAAGAGCGGCACCAAGCCGGCGATCAACGATGGCCCGGCACTGATCCGCAAGGCCCTGGCCGAGGCCAGCGTGCACGCCGCCGGCACCGGCGGCAGCGCCCCGGCCAAGGCCCAGGGCGGCCGCTCCGCCGGCCCGTACAAGCACCTGATGACCGGCGTGTCGTTCATGCTGCCCTTCGTCACCGCCGGCGGCCTGCTGATCGCGCTGGCGTTCGCGCTCGGCGGCATCTACGCCTTCGACGACGCGCACAAGGGCACGCTGGCCTGGTCGCTGTTCCAGATCGGCGCCAAGGCCGGCTTCACCCTGATGGTGCCCGCCCTGGCCGGCTACATCGCCTACTCCATCGCCGACCGCCCCGGCATCGCCCCCGGCATGATCGGCGGCATGGTCGCGGCCAACCTCGGCGCCGGCTTCATCGGCGGCATCCTGGCCGGCTTCATCGCCGGCTACGGCGTGGCCGCGCTGAACCGGGCGATCAAGCTGCCGCGCACGCTCGAGGGCCTGAAGCCGGTGCTGATCCTGCCGGTGCTGGGCACCCTGCTGGTCGGCCTGGCCATGCTCTACGTGGTCGGCCAGCCGGTGGCCGAACTGCTGGCCTGGCTCACCGAATGGCTGCGCGGCATGCAGGGCAGCAGTGCGGTGCTGCTGGGCCTGCTGCTGGGCGCGATGATGGCCTTCGACATGGGCGGGCCGGTCAACAAGGCCGCCTATGCCTTCTCCACCGGCCTGATCGCCAGCCAGGTGTACACGCCGATGGCCGCGGCGATGGTCGCCGGCATGACCCCGCCGCTGGGCATCGCCCTGGCCACCTGGGTGTTCCGCAGCCGCTTCACCCAGGACGAGCGCGGCAGCAGCGCCGCCACCGGCGTGCTCGGCCTGGCCTTCGTCACCGAAGGCGCGATCCCGTACGCCGCACGCGATCCGCTGCGCACCATCCCCGCGCTGATGCTCGGCTCGGCGCTGGCCGGCGCCATCTCGATGGCCGCCGGCGCCGAGCTGAAGGTGCCGCACGGCGGTGTGTTCGTGCTGCCGATCCCCAACGCGGTCAGCCACCTGGGCATGTACCTGGTGGCGCTGCTCGCCGGCACCGTGGTCACCGCGGTGGCGCTGCGGGTGCTGAAGAAGCCGGTTCTCGCCTGATCCCGTCCATGCGCCGGCGCGTCGCCACGCGATGCCCCTCCCCCCGTCGCCGCTGGCGGCGCGCCGGCCTTTCCCTGCTGAGGAGTTCCGCCATGTCCCGTCCCCTCGTCTCGTCCCTGCCCCTGGCCACCCTGGCGCTGGCGCTCGCCGCACCGCTGGCCCATGCCCAGGACGCCAGCGACGCCTTCAAGCTCAAGCTCGCCTACACCGGCGAAGGCGCGGTGTCGCTGGACGGCGGCAAGCATGAGGGCAGCGCCTACGCCGGGCAGCTGATGTTCGGCACCGACGTTGACCTGCAACGGCTGATGGGCTGGAACGGCGCCACGCTGAAGGTCTACGGCATCAATCGCCATGGCACCAACCTGGCCAACGGCAATATCGGCAACAGCACCTCGGTGCAGGAAATCTACGGCGGCCAGGGCACGCGCCTGGCCAACTTCACCATCGACCAGAAGCTGTTCAACGACCGCCTGGAACTGGAGGCCGGCCGCAGCGTGGCCAACATCCACTTCCTGGGCTCGGAGCTGTGCGGCTACTTCCAGGGCAACTCGGCCTGCGGCAACCCGACCTTCGTGTTCCGCACCAGCAACTTCACCTACTGGCCGGTGTCCAGCTGGGCCGCGCACGCCAAGGCCTGGGTGACCCCGAACGTGTATGTCCACGTCGGCGCCTACGAGGTCAACCCGACCCAGGCCGAACGCGGCCAGCACGGCCTGAACTGGAGCACCAACGACCGCACCGGGGTGATCGTGCCGTATGCGATCGGCTACAGCACCCAGGCCAGCGGCGCGCGCCTGCCGACGATGTACGAGCTCGGCGGCTGGCAGGACAATTCGGACTACCGCGATCCGCTCAACGACCGCAACGGCAATCCGGCGCGGCTGAGCGGGCTGGACTACGCCACCCGCAACGGCCGCTCCGGCGCGTTCTTCCGCTTCGAACAGCAGGTCACCCGCCCCGATCCGGACAGCAATCGCGGGCTGGTGCTGTTCGGCTCGGTGCTCAAGGGCACCTCCGGGCAGTTGATCGAAGACCATTTCCTGGAGTTGGGCCTGGTCCAGCGCGGCACCTTCGCCAGCCGCCCGCAGGACAACATCGCCTTCGTCGTCACCCAGCAGCACTACAGCGACGACGCCCTGGAAGACCTGCGCCTGGCCCGCGCCGCGGCCGGCGGCAGCGGCACCCCGCACCGGTCCCAGACCATGATGGAGCTGAGCTACGGCATCCAGGTGACCCCGCAACTGCGCATCGCCCCGAACCTGCACTACATCGTGCACCCGGACCAGTTCAACGAGCCGGCCCGTACCCGCGACCTGCCCAATGCCTTGGTGGCCGGGTTGCGGCTGGACTGGGCGCTCTGAGGGGCCGGGATTCGGGAGTCGGGATTGGGGATTCGCAAAGGCGGGCGGACTGCGGCCTGAAAGTTTGCGTGCAGACGCGGCGCGCGGTCTGACGCTGACAGCATCAGTGCAGACCGACCCATCCGCGCAGATGCCGACATGATTCACTCTCGATAGCGGCACGTTGAACGCACGAGGCCCCGGCATGCCGGGGCCTCGTGCGTTTTCTTCCCTTCGATTCCGATCGCAGTGGCGCTGCGCCGATCCGTCGGCGCCTGCGGGAGCGAAACGTGGCCGGCGAATCGAGATCCGTTCGATTCCGTGCGAGCCGTCTCCCTGGCGCGGGAGCGGTGACGTTGCCGACCCGTTCATGATGCCGCGGACCCGGGGGCGTGAGGATCGGCGGATGCCGCGGCCGGCTATAGGGTTTTTCCTACCCGGCGGGGTCAGGACCGGCGAGCGCGCAGCGATGTCATGGATGATAATGGTCATCACCGCATCGCAGAATCTGGATACACACTCCATCGAAGCTACATCGACGTATGTGAACGTAGTGACTTCGCCGCCGCCGATTACGACGGTTTTCCCACATCCCCGTTGCAAGCATTTCGCATCATGCGCATCCTGGTCGCCGAAGACGATACGTCCATTGCCGTTGCATTGCGCGACTCGCTCGCCGAGTGCGGCCACGTAGTGGACCATGTCGGCGACGGTGCCGCCGCCGAGCGCGCGCTCGGTAGCGAAAGCTATCAACTGCTGGTACTGGACCTGGGCCTGCCGCGCCGCGACGGTCTACAGGTACTGCAGCGCCTGCGCGCGCGCCGCGACGAGATCCCGGTGCTGGTGGTGACGGCGCGCGATGCCGTGGAAGACCGCATCCACGCGCTCGACCAGGGCGCCGACGACTACCTGATCAAGCCCTTCGAACTGTCCGAGTTCCTCGCCCGCACCCGCGCGCTCCTGCGTCGCAGCAGCAGCGGCGGCGTGCCGGAACTGGTGCTGGGGCAACTGCGCATCAACCTGGCCGGGCGCCGGGTGTGGCTGCAGGACCAGCCGCTGGACCTGACCGCGCGCGAGTTCGCGCTGCTGGAGACCCTGCTGCTGCGCAGCGGTCGCGTGGTCAGCCGCAGCCAGCTGACCGAAGCGCTGTGCGACTGGCAGCACGAAATCACCGACAACGGCCTGGACATCTCCATGCACCGCCTGCGGCGCAAACTGCACGGCGCCGGCGTCGGCATCCGGACCATCCGCGGCCTGGGCTATCTGCTGGAGGAGTCGCGCGCCGCCTCACCGGCCGCCGACCACGCACAGCTGCCGCAGTGAGCGCGACCGCGGCCGCGCAGTCGCCGGCATACCGCCACCCCAGCCTGCGCCAGCGACTGCTGGCGTTCCTGCTGATTCCGACCATGCTGCTGATGCTGGTGGTGTCGGCGCTGTTCTACCTGCTGATGCTCAAGTACACCAATCACGTCCACGACATGGACCTGAAGGAGGACACGCAGGGCCTGGCCAATGCGGTCAACGACCCCGGCGAGCGCATGCCGCTGACCCTGCAGGCGCGGCAACTGCTGGAGTACAGCAGCGACGGCCGGGTGTTCTTCAAGCTCGACAGCCGCCGCCACGGGGTGATCAGCGGCAGCACCCAGCCGATTCCGGCGCATCCGGATCCGGCCGAAGTCGGCCGGGTGATGCTGTACGACGACCGCATGGACAACGGCGTGCCGGTGCGTGTGGCCAGCCTGTTGCTGCCCTCGGCGCTGGAACCGGGCGACTGGCTCACCGTGTCGGTGGCCGAGACCCTGGACGACCGTCACCGCCGCGCCCGCGAGATCCTGGTATTGATGCTGCCGACCGAACTGCTGCTCACCTGCTCGCTGCTGGTGCTGGTCTGGCATGGCGTGCGGGTCGGCCTGCGCATGCTGGAGCCGGCGGTGCGGCGGCTCGACGACAGCCAGCGCGACCTCAGCCCGGTGTCCGGTCCCGACATCCCGGTGGAGATCGTGCCGCTGACCCAGGCCATCGACGGCCTGCTCGGCCGCCTCAAGCACATGATGGCGCTGCAGGAACGCTTCCTCGCCGACGCCGCGCACCAACTGCGCACGCCGCTGGCCGGGCTGAGCATGCACGTGCAGCGCGCCCAGGCCAGCCAGCGCCCGGAAGACACCGCGCAGGCGCTGCAGCACATCCGCCAGCTGACCGACCGCGCCACCCGCACCTCCACCCAGCTGCTGGCGCTGACCCGCACCCAGGCCCCGCGCGAGAGCATCCGCCCGCTGCTGCCGCTGGATCTGGCGCAATGGCTGCCGCAGGCGCTGGCCGAGCGCATCCCCGACGCCCTGCACGCCGGCGTGGACCTGGGCTACGACGGCGGCGACGACGACGCGGCTGCGGCCTGGGTCGCCGCCGACGCCTATGCGCTGCGCGAACTGCTCGACAACCTGCTGGACAACGCGTTCCGCCACGCCGCCGGCCGTGTGGTCACGGTCAGCCTGCGGCGCGATCCGCTGTCCGTGCGCCTGGCCGTGGACGACGCCGGCAGCGGCATCGACGAGGCCCTGCTGCCGCGCCTGGGCGAGCGCTTCTTCCGCGCCCCGGACGCGCCCGAAGGCGGCACCGGCCTGGGCCTGGCGATCGTCGCCAACATCGCCGCCCGCCACCACGCCACGCTGCGCTACCGGCGCTCGGCGCTGGGGGGCCTGCGTGCGGAGCTGGACCTGCCGGCCGGCGCGGAGCCGCAGGCATGAGCCGGAGCCGGATCCGCCCGGCCAGCGTGCTGGCGCTGGCCGCCGCACTGGCCCTGGCCGGCTGCGCCAGCACGCCGTTGCCGGACCTGCCGCAACAATCGCTGCCCGCGCGATGGAGCAGCCCGACGCCGCAGGCCGCGGTCCCGCGCCCACCCGGCACGGCCTGGTGGCAGGACTTCCACGATCCGCAGCTCGACGCGCTGGTCGCGCAGGCGCTGCGCGACGACCTCAACGTCGGCCAGGCACTGGCCAAGCTGCGCGCGGCGCGGCGCCTGGATACCGTGGCCGGCGCATCGCAACGCCCGCAGCTGCGTGCGCGCACCCTCGACCCGATCGACCCCGACGCCAGCGCCTCGTTCCTGGTGGTCGGGCTCGACTCGGAATGGGAGTTGCCGCTGTTCGGCCGCGGCGAGGCGACCCGGCGCATGGCCCGCGGCGATCTGGACAATGCCCAGGCCGACCTGGCGCAGGTACGCGCGGCGACCATCGCCGAGGTGACCCGCAACTGGATCGACCTGCGCCACGCGCAGCAGGCCGAGCGGCTGCAGCAGGATGTCGTCGCCGCCCGCCAGCGCCAGGCGACCCTGCAGGCGACGCTGGTCGACCTGCATCTGGCCACGCCGGCTTCCGCGGCGCAGGCGCAGGCCGCCGCACTGCAGGCGCAAACCGCCCTGGACGAGCCGCGCGATGCCGCCGCCGCAGCCGCGCGGCGCCTGGCGGTGCTGCTGGGCCGCGACACGCCCGACCCGGCATGGAGCACGGCCGCGGCCAGCGCCGCGCCGACGGCGTTGCAGATCGCCGCGGTCGACAGCGTCCCGGCCGACCTGCTGCGCCGGCGCCCGGACATCGCCACGCGCGAAGCCGAGGTGCTGAGCGCGGCCGGCGCGCTGGATCTGGCCCGCGCCGATCAGTACGGCAGCATCGGCCTGGGCGGTTCGATCCGCTGGTCGACCACCCTGCTGAGCCATCGCCGCACCGCCACCCACGGTATCGCCTCGTTCGGCCCGGTGATCGACATTCCGCTGTTCGACTGGGGCATCCGCCATGCCAAGGCCAAGGCGCGCGGCGACCTGCTGGAAGCGGCCACCCTGGCCTACCGCCAGACCGTGCTGGAGGCAGTCAACGAGGTCGAGGACGCGCTGACCGCACTGGAACAGCAGCGGCGCAACGTCGAGACCCAGCAGCAGGTGCTGCAGGCACAGCAGCAGGCCAGCGAGGTCGCGCAGCAGCGCCGGCGGCTGGGCCTGGGCAGCGACCTGGACGTGGCCACGCAGCAGGCCGCGCGCGACCAGGCCGCCCTGGAACTGCTGGAAGCGCAGCGCCAGCGCGACCTGGCCTACGTCGCCCTGCACACCGCACTGGGCAGCGCCACTGCGCCGATCCCCGGCACAGGCGCCGTCAGCAACCACGAAGGCGCGCAACCCTGATGGTCGCGCTGGCCCGCCAGACCCTGCGCTACGAGTGGCGCCGCTTCCTGCCGGTGGTGGTGTCGGTGGGCTTCGCCAGCCTGTTGCTGCTGCTGCAGACCGCGCTGGTGCTGGGCATCTTCGGCAGCGCCAGCGTCTATGTGTCCGGCTCCGATGCCGACCTGTGGCTGGGCTATCCCGGCACGCAGAGCGTGGACCAGGGCCGCGCCATCGATCCGGACGCGGCCGCGCCGCTGTACCTGGACCCGCGGGTGGCGCAGGTCGAGCCGTTCATCTGGTTCGACGGCGACTGGCGCGGCCCCGGCGACACCGGCGCGGTGTCGGTCTACATCTCCGGCATCGACACCCGCGACGGCGGGCTGATGTTCTCCCGTCTGCTCAGCCCCGCCCTGCGCGCGGCGCTGCGCGAACCGGACACCGTGGTGGTGGACCGCGCGGAACTGGACAAGCTCGGCGTCGGCGTCGGCAGCAGCGCGCGCATCAATGGTCATCGCGTGCGGGTGATCGGGGTCGGCCGCGGCCTGCGCGCGCTCGGCGGGGTCAACGTGCTCGCCTCGCTGGACACCGCGCGCGCGCTCAACAGCGACACTGCGCATCCGGACTGGCCGACCTACATGGTGGCCAGGCTGCGCCCCGGCGCCGACCCGCAGGCGGTGGCGCAGGCGATCGACAGCGCGGTCACGCGGCCGCGCGTGGAAGCCTGGAGCGCCGACGATTTCGCCCGCCGCAGCATCCTGTTCTGGATGTTCGACACCGGCGCCGGCTCCGGCGTGCTGTTCCTCGGCGGCATCGTGCTGCTGGTCGGCGTGGCCATCACCAGCCAGACCCTGCTCGGCACCGTGCTCGGCGCCGCGCGCGAGTACGCCACGCTCAACGCGCTGGGCGTGAGCATGCGCAACCTGCGCTGGGTGGTGCTGGAACAGGCCGCCTGGGTCGGTGCGCTGGGCCTGATCGGTGCCAGTGCGCTGGGCGCGGCGCTGGTCGCGCTGGCCCGTGCGCACGACGTGCCGGTGGCGTTCAACGCCAGCGGCTGGGGCCTGTGCGTGTGTGCGGTGATGCTGCTGACCGTGGTCTCGGCCCTGGCCGCGCTGCGCGGGCTGCGCCGCGCCGATCCGGCGTTGCTGCTGCGATGAGCCGCATCGTCGCCCCCGCCGCGCTGCATCCGGCCGCCGCCACCCTCAGCGGCAGCGGACTGTGCAAGAGCTTCGTCTCCGGCAGCCTGCGCACGCCGGTGCTGCGCGACGTGGAACTGCAGGTGTGGCCGGGCGAGCTGACCCTGATCTCCGGCCCGTCGGGCTGCGGCAAGAGCACCCTGCTGTCGATCCTCAGCGGCCTGCAGCGCGCCGACGCCGGCCAGGTGCTGGCGCTGGGCGAGGAACTGGGTGCGCTCGGCGCCACCGCGCTGGAGCAGTTCCGCCTGCGCCACACCGGCTTCATCTTCCAAGGCTTCAACCTGTTCCCGGCGCTGTGCGCGCTGGACCAGGTGCGGCTGCCACTGCAGTACATGGGCCTGGCCCCGGCCGAAGTGCGCAGCCGTGCAGAGGAGGCGCTGGCCGAGGTCGGCATCGCCCACCGCCAGCACCTGCGCCCGGCCGAGCTGTCCGGCGGCGAGAAGCAGCGCGTGGCGATCGCCCGCGCGCTGGCCAAGCACCCGGCACTGCTGTTCGCCGACGAACCCACCAGCGCGCTGGACGCCGGCAACGGCCAGATCGTGATCGACCTGCTGCACCGCATCGCGCGCCGCCACAACACCATGGTGCTGTGCGTGAGCCACGACCCGCGCCTGATCCGCCATGCCGACCGCGTGCTGTCGATGGAGGACGGCCGCATCCTCGACGACCGCCGCGTCAACGCGCCGCCCTCGCCCCTGCCCTCACGGAATCCCGCACCATGAAAGCGTTCGCCGCCGCGCCCCTGCTGAGCCTGCTGCTGGCCGCATGCGCGCCCTCGGACCGCACGCCGGCCCCGGCGCCGGCCGCCACCCCGGCCTACCTGGCGGTGGCGCGCGGCCGCATCGATGTGGAAGGCGGCGTGCTCAAGCTCGGCCTGCCGGTCGCCGCGACCCTGCGCGAGGTGCCGGTGCACGAGGGCGACGCGGTGCAGAAAGGCGCCGTGCTGGTCGCCGGCGACGACCGCGCCGCCGCGGTCGAGCTGGACATCGCCCGTACCCGCGCGCAGGCCGCGGCGACCCACCTGAAACAACTGCAGCAGCGCCTGCAAAGCGCCCAGCAAAAGCAGCGGCGGCTGGCCGAGGCTGCGCGCCTGGGCGCCGGCGACGGGCAGACCGCCGACGATGCCAGCGACGCGGTACAGAGCCTGGCCGACGCGCTGGACACCGCACGCAGCGACGCGGCCCTGGCCGACGCGCAGGTGCGGGCGGCAGAGTTGCAGCGCGCGCAGTACCGGCTGCAGGCGCCGGTCGCCGGCCGCGTCCTGCAGCTGTCGGCCGCGGTCGGCGCGCGCAGCGAGGCCAACGCGCCGCTGCTGACCCTGCTGCCGGACGCGCCGCGCCTGGTCCGCGCCGAATTGAACGAAAGCTATGCCGGCAGCGTCACCCCGGGCATGGCCGCCGAGGTCATCAGCGACGACGGCCGCCAGACCGTGCTCGGCCAGGCGGTGGTGCGTTGGCTGGCGCCGGCCTACGGCCCGACCCAGTTGCACGACGACGCCACGCCCGCCGGCAACGACCGCAGCGTGGCCTGCGTGCTGGCCTTCACCCAGCCCTCGACCCTGCGCCTGGGCCAGCGCGTGCTGGTGCGCTTCCGCAACCCGGCCGCAGCCAAGCATTGAGCTTGCACGCCGCCGCGGCGGCGAAAGGCTGCTGAAACGCGCAGCGGCGACCCTGCACGGATTGCCGAGACTGCGCAGCCGCGCCCATTCACATGATCCAATCTGCCGAGTTCCACTTCGAAGGCGGCCGCAATGGCGTGCTGCTGATCCACGGCCTGACCGGCACGCCCAGCGAAATGCGTCTGCTCGGCAAGAGCCTGAACCGCGAAGGCTTCAGCGTCCATGGCGTGCAGCTGGCCGGCCACTGCGGCGACGAGGACGATCTGCTCGCCACCAACTGGCGCGACTGGTACGCCAGCGTCGAGGCGGCGGCCGCGCGCATGCGCCCACAGGTCGACCGGCTGTTCGTGGCCGGGCTGTCGATGGGCGCGGTGCTGGCGCTGCGCCTGGCGCAGGAGCGTCCGCAGTGGGTGGACGGCGTCGGCGTGCTCGGCGCCACCTTCCGCTACGACGGCTGGAACATCCCCAAGCGCGCGCGGCTGGCGTTCCTGCTGCCCTGGTTCAAGCGCCTGGGCATCGGCAAGCGCCGCATGTTCCTGGAAGAGCCGCCGTACGGCCTGCGCGACGAGCGCATCCGCGCCCAAATCAGCAGCGCGATGCTCGGCGGCGACAGCAGCGCCGCCGGCCTGCCCGGCAACCCCTGGCACGCCCTGGCCGAGATGTACCTGCTCGCGCGCGCGGTGCGCCGCGACCTGCCCAAGGTCGTCGCGCCATGCCTGGTCGCGCACGCGACCGAGGACGACATCGCCGACCTGCGCAATGCGCGGCTGGTGATCGCCAACGTGTCCGGGCCGACGGAGCTGCTGCTGCTGCACGACAGCTATCACATGATCACCCTGGACCGCGAACGGCGCGTGCTCGGCGCGCGCCTGGCGCAGTTCTTCGCCGCCCTGTGCGCGCCGCAGCAGGCCGCCGCCTGATGGCGATGACCGGCTCGGTAGTGGGCATCTGGCTGGCGACGGTGGCGCTCGACACCGCCGGCCAATTGGCCTTCAAGTACGTGGCCAGCCACCCGCAGGGCACCGGCATGGCGCGCTGGCAGCGCATGGCGCGGCAGCCGCAGCTGTGGTTCGGCGTGGCCTGCTACGTGCTCGAATTCCTCGCCTGGACCGCGTTCCTGTCGCTGGTGCCGCTGGGCCGCGGCGTGCTGCTGGGTTCGATCAACATCGTGGCGATCATGCTGGCCGGGCGCTGGCTGTTCGGCGAACGCCTCGGGCGCATGCAGGTGGCCGGCATCTGCCTGGTCAGCGCCGGCGTGGCGGTGGTGGGGCTGGGCTCATGAGCCGGCCGTCGCTGCATCGCTATGCGGTGGGCTTCGCCCTGCTGCTGAGCTTCGACACCCTGGCGCAGATCGGCTTCAAGCTGGCCGGCACGCACGCGTTCCCGCCGCAGGCCGAACTGGCCTGGGTGCTGCGCCTGCTCGGCAGCCCATGGCTGTACGCCGCGTTGCTGGGCTACGTCGGCGCGTTCTTCACCTGGATGAAGCTGCTCGAGCACGCGCCGATCGGCCCGGCGTTCGCCGCCTCGCACCTGGAAGTGGTCAGCGTGATGCTGCTGTCGGCCTGGTGGTTCAACGAACACATCGGCCTGTTGCAGGCGCTGGGCGCGGCGCTGATCGTCGGCGGCATCGTCTGCCTGGCGATCGGCGAGCGCGCGGATCCCGCCGATGCGCACTGAAATCCCACCGACCGCCGGCCTGCCGCTGCAGTGGGGCGACCTGTGGCCAGGCCGGCCGCGCGAACGCCTGGCCAGCGCGCTCGGCCTGCCGCAGGCCCTGCTGACCTGCTCGGGCACCGCCGCGCTGATCGTGGCCCTGCGCACCCTGACCGCGGCCAACCGGCGCCGGCAGGTGCTGGTATCGGCCTATACCTGCCCGCTGGTGGCGCTGGCGGTGGCGCACTGCGGCCTGCAACTGGTGCTGTGCGATCTGCTGCCCGGCTCGCTGGAACTGGACCCGGTGCAGCTGGCGCAGCGCTGCGGCAGCGACACCCTGGCCATCATCGCCACCCATCTGGGCGGGCGTCTGATCGACCTGGCGCCGCTGCGCCGCGCCGCCGAAGGCTGCGGCGCGCTGCTGATCGAAGACGCGGCGCAGGCGCTGGGCGGCGTGCACCCCGACGGCCGCCCGGCCGGCCTGGGCGGCGACATCGGCTTCTGCAGCCTGGCCGCCGGCAAGGGCCTCACGCTGTACGAAGGCGGGCTGCTGATGTCGCGGCATGCGCCGCTGCAGCGCAGCCTGGCCGACACCGCCGCGCGCCTGGGCCAGCGCGACTGGCGCTGGGAACTAAGGCGCAGCCTGGAACTGCTCGGCTACGCCGCGCTGTACCGGCCGCAGCCGCTGCGCTGGGCGTACGGCGCACCGGTGCGCCGCGCACTGCGTCGCGGCGACCGCATCGGCGCGGCCGGCGACCGCTTCGGCACGGCCATCGCCCAGCACGCGGTCGGCGCCTGGCGCGAAAGCGTCGGCGTGCGCGCCAGCGCGCGCTGGCCGGCATTTCTTGCGCAGATCCGCGAGCAGGGCCGGCGCCGCAGCGCACGCCTGGCCAGCGTCCCCGGCCTGAGCGTGATCGCCGATACCGCCGGCGCCCAGGGCAGCTGGCCGATCCTGATGGTGCTGCTGCCCGATGCGGCCGCACGCGAATCGGTGCTGGACGCGCTGTGGCCGCGCGGACTCGGGGTGGCCGTGCCGTTCGTGCACGCCCTGCCCGACTACGACTACCTGGACGGCATCGTCGAGCGCACGCCGATGCCCAACGCCAGCGACTTCGCCGCGCGCTGCCTGAGCATCAGCAACAGCCCCTGGCTGGACGAGGCGCGCTTCGAGACCATCGTCGCCACGCTGCAGGCGGCCTGCGCCGTTTCCTGTCAGAAACTAGCACCCGTGGATATTGCGCTTGCTGGTGTCTGCGGATAATCTACACGGCTAAGAGACGCGTAAAATTATTATAAAAAAACGCGCTGAAGTTAATGTAGACCCCTGAATTTAAAGAATTATCTGGAGCAAAAATGAAAAGGACTATTTGGCTAACCGCCACTGTGGCATTCGCCAGCATTGTTGCAATATTTTTCTTTCAAAAGAAAGAAAACAATGAAAATTCGCTCAGTCAGGCACAGCTTACGAACTCCACTGAATCCAGCGAAAAATCATTAAATCCCGAAATTTCAGCAACTGGAAAAGAAGAAGAAAAAAGCGGGCCATCGAGACCTGCAAAAAAATCCATAAGGCACCCGTTCCCCGAAGTACCGCAAACGCGAAGAGGAATGAGCTTCGAGAACGATCCATTTCTTGCAGAAAGCAAAGCCGAGCAGGCTTGGCTGGATCGCCACGGCTACCCCAATGAAAAACAATGGGAGGCCTATATGACAGCCCCGGAAGCTCTTTTGAAAGAAGCAGCAGACGCCGGAGACATGGCAGCGAAGGCAATATTGGATGCGCGCTTATTGCCAACCGATCAACAGGCGCAGCAACGCCTCATAGACGCAGGCGCAGAAGGAAATCTTTTTGCCCTAAATATGCTTGCCTCCTATCAAGGCGGAGCATCCAATGGAGATCCAGTTGCAGCCTATGCTTTGTCCCGCGTTTTAGAAATGCGAGGAGATACCCGCGCCGGAATCACCAGAGACGCAATGATTACAAAACCATTATCGACCCAACAAAGGACATTAGGAGAGTCGGAAGCATTGCGAATAAATGACGCGATCAACAATATATACAAGTCGAAATATGGGATAGATCCCAAATTAGACAAGCGCCCCATTGGCGCACAGTAAATCCACAAAAAGGAATTAATTTTATGCAAAAGAAATATGGAATTGCACTGCTATCTTTTAGTGGGATCATGGGTGTAGCACTGGCATGTTCCGAGCTCCCCATACCCCCATTGCCACCGATTTCGGTAACGCTAGGCGACCTACCAAAGTTCAGCGACTACTCCAACCCAGCAAATGCCGCCTTTATGTCGAAACTCGATGCATCTGCATCAAAAGTTCTCGGCGAAGGCACATGGGTAAACAACTCCTACAAAGGCTATGTCGCCTACACATTCAAAATGCTGATGTACTCAGGGCGAAATATTGTCTACATTGAAAAGCCGTGTGGCAAAACCGCAAAGGAAGTGGCCAAGGAGCTGCAAGATCAAGCTTCGAATAATAGTGGCGGTGGTGGCGGCGGCGGCAATGTAGGCAGTGGTAGCGGTGGCGGCATCCTAATTGGAGGCGGCTGCTATGGAAGCTGCGGGGGAAAAATGCCAGTTGTCGACGTAGGCCCCCCAGAGCAAACAAGTTAATCCACCCAGAGGTTTGGCATGCAAAACGGCTTCATAGCAAAGCACATCGAATTGACATGTCGGGGCCGACGAATATGTCGCCCCGGCGTTTTGGCAACCCTCTTATACAGCAGCGCCTTTTGATAGGCGCTTCGAGCAGATTCGAACCACCTTGATCCAAAGCAGCGCGCGCACCTCAATCAATCATTTAGATACGCTGGCCGCGTCCAGCGCCGCCAGCAGCCGCAGGTTCAAGGCGTGCTGCTGCGCCTGCCAGGCCGCCAGATCCGCCGGCGAGGGTTCGGGTTGCGCATCCAGCGCCGCCAGTTTTCGCTTCCACCATTGCGGGTAATGGGCCAGCGAGACCTCGCCGGTGATGTCGCTGCCGCACACCTGCCCGCGCAGCGCCTCGATCGCCTGCAGCAACTGCGGCACGCGCAACTGGCCCTGATCCCAGTTGGTGCGCACGTCCTGCGGATCCAGCACGTCCTTGTCCAGCGACAGGTAGGTCGGCATCGGCGTGCGCCGCAGGTGCTCGACGAAGGCGTCGCTCAGCTCGCTCACGCTGTCGAAGCCGCGCACCGCCCGGCCCAGGCCCAATCGCCGCGCCCACCCCACGTCCACGCCGCTGCACCAGTAGCGCAACTTGCCGCGGTACAGCGGCAACAGATGGTTTTCCCAGGCATGGCCAGGGCCGACGTCGCCGGAGGTGATGCCGGCCACCTCGACCTGCACCACCTGCGGCAGCGCGGCGATGCGTCGTACCCAGGAACCGCAGTGCACGCCGAACGGGAAGCGCATGTTGTCCGGATGGTTGTCGAACACCACCACCCGCAACGGCGCCTGCGCACGCTGCGCCAGGCGCACGATCAACGGCAGGCTCAGGTGATGGAAATCGCCGCTGCCCAGCAGCACGGTGCCGTACTGCGCTGGCAGCGCCTGCTCCAGCGCCGCGCCGAAGCGGCGCAGCCGCGCCATCGAGCAGGCGAAGCGCAGACCATCGCACCAGTCGCGCAATGGCAGGCGCACGGCGTCGGGCACTGCGCCCAGCGAGGCGTCGAGATCGAGCAGGACCGGGGTACGCATCTCAGTCCTCCTCGGCAGTATCGGCCGCCGGCCCGACGTCGTCGGATTCGAACAGCGGCCGCAGCCGCCGCAGCACGGCGCGCAGCAGCGGATTGCGCAGGTACACCGCATGCCAGGTGTAGGTGAAGCTGGCGCCGAGCTGGGCCTTCACCTCCGGATCGGTCCAGCCGGCGACGTAGGCGGTGAGGCCGTGGCGGCAGGCATAGTCGAGGTTCTCGATCCAACTCAGCGCGTACAGGTTGTGGTCGCGCGCATCCGGGTAGTGCAGCCCGATGTACTTGTCGAGCAGCCGGCCCTCGTGCACGTAGCACAGGTTCCAGCCGATGATGCGGCCCTGGTGCCGGTACACGAATACCTGCCCGCCCGAGTCGGCGTCGGTCAGCAGCGCGTCGAAGAACGGCTCGGTGAGCAGGTCGAAATGGATCTCGCTCTGCGCGTACACCTCCTGGTACAGCGCATAGCAGTGCGCGCGCAGCGCCGGGTCGGCGAAGGCCGGGCCGGTCGGCAGCACCTCGATCTCCAGATCGGCACGCGAGCGCAGCTTGCGGCGGATGTTGCGCCGGCGCCCGCGCGAAAGCCGCGCCAGGTATTCGTCCGTGGAGGCGAAGTCGATCGGCACCCAGGCCAGCGCCTGCCCGCGCAGCAGCACGTAGCCGTTGCGCTCGCAGGCGTCCAGGAACGCCTGCGCCCAGGCGTTGTCGGCCTCATCCAGCAACGGCGAACGCTGCGGCACGTCCTTGACGATCATCAGCGCGCGGCGCCGGCCCAGTTGCGCGCGCCACTGCCGCGGCAACTGCGCCGGGTCGGCCGCGCGCGGCAGCCAGGCGTACTCGCTGACGGTGCTGCCGACGAAGCTGGTGCGCGGCCGCAGCAGGCGCTGCCACAGGCGCTGCAGCGGCAGCCGCGCCACCTTCGCGCGCAGCTCGGGTTCGGCGGTGGTGAGCAGGTCGAAATCGGCCTCGAAGGCCGGCACCCCGTGCTCCAGGGGCTGGATCAGGAAACCGGACGGCGGGTGCTGCAGGAACTGCCGCTGCAAGGCCTGCGGCTCGAGTTGGTTGACGAAAGGCATCTGCAAGATTGATCGTCTAGCGTGGAGAATGGATGCTGCGGCCCAGGCCGCAGCGTGCGATCCACCGGCGGCGGGCGCCGCACGGTGGCCCTTCATTTCGCGGAGCACTGCCATGACCCCGTCCATCGAGTCGCAAATCCACAGCATCGTCGCCAAGCATGGCGAGATCGACCCGGCGCGCCTGACCCCGGATGCCAAGCTGCAGGACCTGGGCGTGGATTCGCTCGAGGCCATCGAAATCCTGTTCGACATCGAAGAACACTTCGACATCACCTTCCCGCAGCGCGACCCGAACCTGGACGACGGTTCGCTCGGCAAGCTGGTGCAGGCGGTCGAGGACGCGCTGGCGGCCAAGGCGGCGGCCGGCGCGGCGCAACCGGCGCACTGACGCGCCATGGGCGCCTCCCCGCACGCGCGGCGCGTCGTGGTCACCGGCATGGGCGCGGTCAGCGCGCTCGGCCTGGGCGCCGAGGCGCTGTGGAGCGCGATGCGCGAGGGCCGCAGCGGCATCGCCGCCCTGCCCTCGCCCGATCCGCTCAGCACGTTGAAGATGCGCGTGGCCGCGACCCTGCAAGGGTTCGCTCCGGATGCCACGCAGACCGGCGGCATCGCCCCCGGCCAGCTCGACCGCATGACCCAGATGGCGCTGGTCGCCGCCCGCGAGGCGATCGCCCAGGCCGGGCTGCCGCACGGCGATGCCGCGCTCGGCGCGCGCTGCGCGGTAGTGGTCGGCACCGGCGTCGGCGCCGAACTCAGCCGCGACGAACAATCGCGCCGGCTGTACCGCGACCAGGCCGAACGCCTGCATCCGCTGACCATCGTGCGCAGCATGGCCAACGCGCCGGCCAGCCAGATCAGCATCGCCTTCGGCCTGCGCGGCCCGGCCTTCGCCGTCTCCAGCGCCTGCGCCTCGGCGAATCACGCCTTCGCCCAGGCCGCGCTGATGGTCCGCCATGGCCTGGCCGACGTAGCCATCGCCGGCGGCAGCGAAGCCTGCCTGAGCCTGGCGCTGATCCGCGCCTGGGAAGCGATGCGGGTGGTCAGCGACGACACCTGCCGGCCGTTCTGCGCGCAGCGCAGCGGCCTGGTGCTGGGCGAAGGCGCCGGGATGTTCGTGCTGGAAAGCGCCGAGCACGCGGCCGCCCGCGGCGCGCTGCCGCTGGCGGAGCTGGCGGGATTCGGCATGAGTTCCGATGCCGGCGACATCGTCGCGCCCAGCGTCGACGGCGCCGCCACGGCGATGCGCCTGGCGCTGCAGGATGCCGGCCTGGCGCCGGAACAGATCGACTACATCAACGCCCACGGCACCGGCACGCAGGCCAACGACCGTTGCGAGACCAGGGCGCTGCGTCAGGTGTTCGGTGCGCACGCCGAGGCGCTGGCGGTCAGCTCGACCAAGGCGGTGCACGGCCACGCGCTCGGTGCGGCCGGCGCGCTGGAACTGGTGGCGGCGATCGGCGCGCTGCGCGAGCAGGTGGTCCCGCCCACGGCCAACTTCCTCGATGCCGATCCCGAATGCGATCTGGACTACGTGCCCAACCAGGCGCGCGCCCGCAACGTGCAGGCGGTGCTGAGCAATTCCTTCGCCTTCGGCGGACTCAATGCGGTGATCGCGCTGCGCGCGGCGGGCTGAAGCGCCCGCCGCCACAAACAACGGCGGGAGGCAACGCGAACCGCGCGCGTCGTCTCCCGCCCGGCTCATGCGACCTGCTTGGCGCGGGTCAGCAACTGGTCCAGCAAGGACAGGCCCAGGTCGATCTCTTCGTGGCTGATGTGCAGCGACGGCGCCAGCGTGATCACGTTCTTGTAGTAACCGCCCACGTCCAGAATCAGGCCGATGCGCTTGCCGTTGTGGCGCAGTTCGCCTTCCAGGCCCATGTCGACCATGGTGTCGAGCAGCTTGCGGTTCGGCGTGAAGCCGTCCGCCTGGCAGATTTCCGCACGCAGGGCCAGGCCCAGGCCGTCGACGTCGCCGATTTCCGGGTGACGCTTCTGCAGGTCGCGCAGGCCGTCCAGGAAGTGCGCGCCCTTGGCCATCACCATCGACTCGTAGTCGGTCTCGGCCAGCATGCGCATGGTCTCCAGGCCGACCGCGGTGCCCAGCGGGTTGGAGGCGAAGGTGGAGTGGGTCGAACCCGGCGGGAACACGGTCGGGTTGATCAGTTCCTCGCGCGCCCAGATGCCGGCCAGCGGGTTCAGGCCGTTGGTCAGCGCCTTGCCGAACACCAGCACGTCCGGGGTCACGCCGAAATGCTCGATCGCCCACAGCTTGCCGGTGCGGAAGAAGCCCATCTGAATTTCGTCCACCACCATCAGGATGCCGTACTTGTCCAGCACCCGCTTCAGGCCGGTGAAGAAGTTCGGCGGCGGGATCACGTAGCCGCCGGTGCCCTGGATCGGCTCGACGTAGAACGCCGCGTACTCGCACTGCCCGGCCTTGGGATCCCACACGCCGTTGTACTCGGTCTCGAACAGGCGCTCGAACTTGGCCACGCACTGCTCGCCGTACTCTTCCTTGGACATGCCCTTGGGGCCGCGGAAGTGGTACGGGAATTCGATGAACTGGGCGCGGTCGAAATGACCGAAGCGGCGGCGGTAGCGGTACGACGAGGTGATCGCCGAGGCGCCGAGGGTACGGCCGTGGTAGCCGCCTTCAAAGGCGAACACCAGGCTCTTGCCGGCGCTGGCGTTGCGCACCAGCTTCAGCGAGTCTTCCACCGACTGCGCGCCGCCAACGTTGAAGTGCACGCGGCCCTTGCGGCCCCACTTGCGCTCGGCGTCGACCGCGATGGTCTTGGCCAGCTCGATCTTGGTCGGGTGCAGGTACTGGCTGGCGACCTGCGGCAGGGTCTCGATCTGGCGGGTCAGCGCCTGGTTCAGGCGCGGATTGGCGTAGCCGAAGTTGACCGCCGAGTACCACATCTGCAGGTCCAGGTACGGCACCTCTTCGGTGTCGTACAGGTAGCTGCCGTCGCAGCGGCCGAAGATGCGCGGCGGCTCGCTGTAATGCACGGTGTCGCCGTAGGAGCAGTACTGGGACTCGTCGGCCAGCATCTGCGCATCGCTCAGCGCGCGCTGGTGGTCGGCACCGGTGCGCAGCAGCGCCTCCGGATCGGGCGCGGCATCGCCATGCAGCGGTGCGAGCGAGGAAAGCGAAACATTCCGGTTCATCGGGATCAGGCTCGTTGGGTGACGGGAAGCGGGAAGGACACGGTGGTGGTCGCCGGCACCGCTAGGTCGGGCAGCAGGGCGATGGCGTCGTCGAAACCGGTGATCGCGCAATGGGCGATCCCGTTGGCGCGGCAATGGCGCAGCAGCCCGTCCTTGGCGAACACCAGGTCGGCCTTGCCGGCCAGGCAGAAATCGGAACGACCGTCGCCGATCAGCAAGGTGGCGCGCTCGGGCGGCTGCTGCGCCATGACCGCGCACTTGCAGGTGCCGCTGGGGCAGTCCGGGCGCGCATGCGGCGAGGCCATGCGCCATTCGCCCGCGTCGGTGCGCAGCAGGCGGTTGGCGATGATCGGCAGATGGTGCAGGCCGTGGCGGGCGAGGATCCGGGCGATGCCGTAGTCCAGGCCGTCGCTGACGATGCTCAGCGGGATGCCAAGGCGTTCGGCCAGCGCCACGAAGCGCACGAAGGCCGGGTCGATCCGCACCGCATCCAGCACCCGGTGCAACGCATCGACGTCGCCGTCGAGCAGCGCGACCTGCTTGCTCATGCACTCGCGGGCCCCGATCCGACCCGCGACCCAGTCGTCCTCCAGTTCCTGCCAACCGGGGCGCCCGAGGTGCTCGAGCAGGCTGTCGGTCACGTCCTGCAGGGACACGGTACCGTCAAAATCGCAAAGGATGTTCCATTGGGCGCGCAAGGTGGCTCTCCGGCTGATGGGTGCAGAGCCTAGGCACGCTGTCTTTCGCACTCCTTTCGGCGAGGTGAAAGAAAGCGGAGCGTTCACATTGGGCGTGGTAGGCCGGGCCCCGGCTCGTCCCCAACACGCCCAAGTCTGGGATGCGGTGCATGCAAGCGAAGCGTGGTCTCAGCCGAAGTGACACCCCGCTCCCCGCCCGAAGAGCGTTCACACCTGCGCGAGTGCCGCGACAAGGACGTCTACTTCCGCCTCGGCCTGCCGGATCGAATCGGCCAGCCGCTGGTCCGCGAACTCGTCGTACTCGATAGCGACACAACACACATCGGTGATACCGATGTAGGCGAAGGCAGTTCGGATCGAGGACTCCACATGGTTGCGGTCGGCGAGGCGATGTTCGTAGCCGTAATCGCCTCGCGAAGACAGAAGCACCAGGCGCTTGCCGGCATCGGCAAGCAACGGCCAGTACGGCGCACCGACGCGATTGCGGTCGAACCCAAACGTGCGCCCTACCCGCACGATGTTGTCGATATAGGCCTTGAACTGCGCCGGTGGCCCGAAGTTGTACATAGGCACGCCGGCGACGATGAGATCGGCCCGCAGGAGTTCGTCCACCAGGGCGTCGCTGGTGCGCAGGACGTCATGCATCCATGGCACGCGCGCCGATTCCGGCGTGAACGCCGCATGGATCCAGGGACCGGAGATCGGCGGTGGTGGTTCCTGACCGACATCACGATAGATCACCTGCGTGTCCGGATGGGCGGACACCCACCGCCTGGCGAAGCGCTCCGTCAACCTCCGCGTATGCGAGCCGTAGGGCGTGGTGTCCGAGCAGCCAGGGCGGGCGCTGGCATCGATGTGCAGAAGGGTGGTCATGATCGTGGACGTTCCGGCAGGGATGAAATGGCTGAAGTGCCCGGGGAGTCTCCGTGCGCCATGCAACCGCGGCAAACGATGAATCCTCATGCGATGGATGACATGCGATCATCCATCCATGGCCCTCCGACTCCCTCCCCTCAGCGCCCTGCGAGCCTTCGAAGCGGCCGCACGGCTGCGCAGCTTCAAGAAGGCCGCTGAGGAACTGTGCGTGACCCCCACAGCGATCAGCCACCGGATTCGGGTATTGGAAAACGAGCTCGGCCACCCACTGTTCCTGCGCAAGGTCCGTGCGGTGGAGCTGACGGCGGATGGTCATGCCTTGTTGGGCGGGGTCGGCGGCGGGTTTCAGATGATCGCCACGGCGATCGAACAGGTGCGGCGGCCGCGCCGGCCATCGGTGACGCTGTCGACGACCCCGGCCTTCGCCAGCAAATGGCTGGTTCCCCGTCTCTCCGCGTTCCAGGCCGCCCACCCGGACATCGACCTGCATGTGCATGCGTCCGACACTCCCGTCGATCTGTATGCCGGCATCGCCGACTTGGCGATTCGTTACGGACACGGCCACCATCCGGAGGCCATCGCGCGATTACTTCGGGCGGATCGCTTCGCACCGGTCGCCAGTCCGTCGCTGCTGAAGACGCTTGGCAAGGACGCATCCCGCTGGCCACGGATCCATTTCGACTGGCACCGGCCACTGCCTGTGGACCTGACATGGAGCGCCTGGGCGCGCCAGGCTGGCCACGATCCAGTGAACTTGGCCTCAGGCACCCGTTACTCGGAAGAAAGCCATGCCATCCAGGCGACCGTCGCGGGTCAGGGCGTAGCGCTGCTGAGCCTGCTACTGGTCGAAGAAGAACTGCGCATGGGGTTGCTATGCCTGGTCAGCGAGCCGATGCTCGAAGGAATGGCCTATTACGTGCTCACGCCTATCGGACGCCCCGCGCAGGAGGCGACATCACGCGTGCAAGACTGGTTAGCAAGTGTCGACTGAGCAAGCGGATGGCAGGCGTGCGCATCCGAACCAACCTCTGCCACTCCGACAGGCGCGACGGCCTGATCGATTCTGAAGCGCTGATGGTGCCCGGAGCCGGAATCGAACCGGCATGGGGTCGCCCCCGGCGGATTTTAAGTCTGCTGGTGCATCTTGACAATCAATGCAATCAAAGACTTATGATGACACTGGAAGCCACATTTGGCGCATCCACTGCACAAATCCTGCACAAGCTCAGCGCTTACCATTGCCCCCTCCAGGCAGACCCTTTCGCGCCGCGACCCAGCGCATCACCCACCGCATGCCCTGCTCCCGGCTGGCCGCAGTACCGTAGTGGGTCCGGTCGCCCCAGTAGATCCAGATGCGCCACTTGCCGTCAGGCTGAAGCTTGACCCCCGCCACCCCATTGCTGTTGTGCCGCAGCAGGGCGACGTCTGGGTGGATCAGCCACTTGTAGGACTCGGGGAGCACGCAAGGTCATGTAAAACACATGAAGATTTTACAGATGCTACGCTAGGTCGTCGCACTGGCCGAGACGGCCGGCTGAAGCGGTCATGGTGCCGCTGGATGTAGCCGGCCTGGCGCTGCTCAGGCGCCCGCGGGTTGAGCGGCCTCTGGCCCCGCGTCCGGTGACGATAGAGTCTCATGGGCGCCGGAGGTGCGGTATCGGGGCGCTCCCTACCTTCGTGTCAGCAAATTCCTACGGCAGTCGGCCGGCGCCGCGCCTGGCGACTGCCGCATGGACCGGTGTTCGTTACCTCGGGGCCACGAAGCCGAAAACCTGGATGTCGAGGCCCACACTGCCGGACATCGCGGCTTTGCGCTGATAAGACAGGCTGGTCGCGTTTGCTGGCAGCGGCATCGCCACGGTGAATGTCGTCCGTTCGCTCACCGAGGTGAACTGCGCGTTGCCGCCATTGCCAAGGAAGAACCACGCACCGGAATCGAAATTCTGGACCCGAAGGATGCACGAAGTCGCCGTCGCAGGAACCAATGCGGCCAGGCTGATCGATGTCTGGGAATCGGATTGCCCGTTGCTGAGCGCAGACTGCTGCGATGCGTAGTAGCAGGTCTCGCCGGCCATCCAAAACTGCACGACGTTGCCCGAGCCATCGGTCCGCACGCTCCCGATGTACCTACGCGTGTTGTCACCGCTCTTGGCCCGTGCCAGCCCGTAGAAAGGGGATGCAGGTGCGGTCGTCACGATCTCGATGTCGGGCGAAGAGCCGTTGAGGTAGCCGTAGACGTGATACCAGGTGTTGGCCGTGAGCGTCAGGCCTGACTTCGTGATCGGCGCTGGAAACGCGAGGACGTAGCCCAGGCTCGGGATATAGCACGCCCCGGAGCTGACGCTGATCGACGTAGCGCTGACCCACGTCATGCCGAGACCTGATCTGGAAATATAGTCGGTGAAGATCGGCGGCAGATAGATCGGCGAGTGGTAGTCGCCAGCCGCGTATTCCGCCAGCGCCGTGGCCACGCCGCTGCTCTTGACCGCTTTCAGTGGGATTTGCTCAGCCATCAGGGAAGCACCGCGATGTTGGAGGCAGCGCCGCTCGCGAGGAGGAACGGCAGCTTGCGGTCCGTTGTGAGGGGTATCGGCGAGGAGCCGGTTTGCAGAATGAAGGGAAACGACAGGCCAACTGCGGCACGCGCGCGTGAATCTGTGAAGTAGCGATTGGTGCCGCCTTCGGCGAGGTCATCTGTCGTGGCAGAGCTAGTGCCTGATACACGGCCCTTGGCGTCCCTAGCGATCTTGACCAGCGCGCCGCCGCCGCTGTTGGGAAGGTCGGCTAGGCCGAATGTCGTAACTCCATCCGACCCGACAGCCTTGGTCAGGTCGCTAGTGACGGCAAGCCCATCGGACAGCGCCCACCAGCCTCGCGAGCCATCGGGGGCGGTGCCGTAGTACCACGTGTTGCCTGGCGTGTCGGTGTCGCCCTCAAGGCTGATCTGGACAATGCCGGGCGGCCTGCCTTGGGTCACGATGGAGCCGATGCCCTGGATCGAGCCGCCACCTACGCCGCCGTCTTCCAGTGCCGTGACGCGCGCAGCCAGGTCGTCTAGCTGCTGCTGCTGAGCCGGCGTCAGCCCATCGCTATTGCGTAGCGCCTGGAAGTAGCTGTACCACTCCCGAGTCGGGCTACCTCTGGTGTCTATGAGGGCTGATTGTGCCTTTGGGAGCGCTGCGGTCGGCATTGTTACGCCTTACGTCCGAATGCAATCCAGTCGAACGGGACCGCGTTTATGAAGGAGGCATTAGACTGGCCGAAGTCGTCAGAGTCGAACTGCACAGTGAATCCCGTGGAGCTCTTGACCGTGATCGCCGGAACACCAATTTGGCCGCCAGACGTGTGGTTGGCATTACGCGGGATGACATCGACGAAGAAGGGCGCCGAGTCAAATGCCGTGGTGAAACTGACGCTGGAGGACGTTTGGCGATTCCCGGAAAACGGGGCGCTTGCACTGCCGTACTGGATCAGCAGCGTACCGATCTTGTCCGAGCTTGTGCTGTTGACGATCGGCAAAGATGGGATGGTCGGCAGTGAAGTAAGTGTGTACCCACCGCCATTCGCAACAGGCACCTTGCCATCCGAACCCGTAGGATCAGGCAACATCGGGAAGTTTTGCCAAATCAGATTGGTAAAGTCGTGCGTCAAAAACCCGGCTGTAGTCAGCGGCGGGATCGTCACGCCAGCGCCTTGCCCGGAGTCGAAGTCCCTGGTCCAGATGGAAGTGCCATCAGCGTCCTTGAGGACCACCGTGTAGGCGCCATCGCACCAGATGTTCACGTTCGCACGGCCCGAGCTATCAAGCTGAACAGGGTTAGTGTTCGCGATGGTCAGATCCGAGTCGGACCAGGTGCCTTTCGGCGTCGTCGTCCCCTGGGCGTAGAACGTGAGGCTGCCGCCTGCCGCTGGCTCAATGCCTAGCTGGTCGAAAAACACGGGCGCCGGGTTGTAGAATCGGTATCCTGACATCGGTTACTCCAACAAAAAAGCCCCGGACGGGGCCGGGGCTGGTATGGATTGGGTGCATGCAATCGGCGTTTTTGTGGGCCTAGCCGCTGGCCCAACGCTCGGGAAATACTGGAAGAAGCTTGAGGAATACGATCAGAAGCGGATCGATCAGGCTTACGCTGAAGCCGATGCCAAGAAGGCATTGAAGGCTCAGCGCAAGAAGACGCACTACACCTCAGCGTCCGTTGTTGGGCCGCTTCGTATCGGTCACGATGGGGGCGGTAGTGGCGATAGCTCCCGGAGCAGCGAGGCGAGCTAGCTGGTTCAACAAGACCGAATTGGCAACCGGGGTAGCCATCAGAGATGCCAAGGCGTTGCTGTTGAGGGCGCGCCCTGCAGTAAGGCCAAGCGCTCCGCCTGCGGCGTAACTTGGCCAGTTCACAGGGTTGAAAAGTCCGCCCGCCAGCATGTTCTCAGCAGTGCCAGATGAGCTTGGTGCTTTCATGGCTTGCCCGATGCGTGCAAGAGTCCCTAGTTCACCGCCTCGGCCAGCGGCCATCGCGGCCTTGCCTGACTTGTCAGCAGTCACTCTGCCCATCAGTTGGGCCGGAGAAATGGTTCCGTCCGCAGACTTCGCCACCAGCGGCTCAACCGTCTTCAGGCTTCGGTACTGGCTACGAGCCTGTGTCCAGGCATCCTTGAGAGCGGCGGGGATCGACTCGTCCATCGCCTCGCGCAACGTGTCCCTCACCTGCCCGATGTAGGCTGCCTTCTCACCGCCGTTCGCCATGATCTTGCCCAACTGGCTGTCCAGCGACTTGTAGGCCGGGCCTGGCAATACACCGTCTTGCGTCTGCCGTAGGAAGCGGTCAATCACGCTGTTGACGGCGCGAATAGTGCCATCCTCTGCAACCTCCGATGCCTCTTTCTGGATCGCCCCAAGCCCCTCAAGAAGACGATCCGACACGTTCAGCGTGCTGCGTGCCGACAACTCGTCGAACTGCTGGCCGATGCGCGACTTCGCGGCGGCGAACACGTCCGGCGTGATCTTGGGCGCGTTCTCGCCAAAAGTCTTCGACACGGCAGTATTGAACTGCTCGAGCTGCTTCTCCCATGTCCGGGTTGCTCCGGTGAACGGGATGTTCTTCAGCATGTTCTCGGCGCGCTTCAGAAACTGGCTGTTGCTGAGCTGAGCCGGCGTCAGTTCGATCCCGCGCTGCCGCGCTGCGTTGTACAGCGCCATGATCTCTGGCGTCACCCTCGAACCCAGAAGTCTCAGCCCCTGGCCTACGACCTCGCCGCCAGCACCAAAGGCACCGCCCAGGGCAGCATTACCAAGTCGCCCCGCCTGTGAGTCTGCGGCACCTACATAGCCGGAAGCCGCGCCGAGGCCAGTACTTGCCGCAACCCTTGTGGCCATTTTCGGGAGCGCCGCAATCTTGCTCCCGGGCACAGCCAACGCAAGGCCCTCGGCGGCGATGTCCCCAAGGTTTGTGGCCGTATCGCCAGCTAGGACTTGATTGAGACCCTTGGCCCCTTCGTCCATAGCCTGCGTACTGGTGCCAGTAAGCTGTCCGATGCCGCGCAGATTACGGTCCACTGCCCGCCCCGCGCCAACAAGGCCCTTCAGCGCCGGATTTCGGCTCTGATAGTCGGCCTGCCGCTCCTGCAGCGTGTTGCCTTGGATCGGCGCCGGCCCTTCGAAAAAGCCAAGAACCTTGCTGAAAGCGCTGTCCTTGTAGGGGCGCGGCACATCGTTTGCAGTGCTGCTGACAGTTGAGGTGACTCCGGAGAAATCAGGCTTGGACGCCTGTGGCGCGTCATCCCACACGACCTGCGAGAGGTCGATCGGCGCCTGCGCGGCGGCTGCGGCCTGCTGGGCGCGCAGCTGGCTCTCGCTCATGCCGCCGGTGATGTCGATCTCCAGCGGCTGCTGACCGCCGGCCTGCTGCGGCGCGTCGTCCCACTTCACCTGCGCCAACAGCGCCGGATCAATTGCCATAGTCGGTGGTCCCGTCGCTGTACTGGACGACCTTGCGGCCATCGGGAAGGGTGCCGGTGCGCACGATGGTGCGGCCGCCGCTGGCGCCGGCCTGCTGCGCGCCGCCGGCGTACTTCTGGTTGAGCTGGCGGATCGTCTTCAGCGCGGCCATGCGCGTTGCCACCGGGATAGCAGGGTTGGCCAGGTCGCCGGCCATCTGCTGGTAAAGCTGCACGTCTCGGTCAGACTGCGGACCCTGCATGCGTGGCATCTTCGAGGTGAGCTGACCCGCGATGGTCTGCAACTGGGCAGTTGCCTGCGCGCCTGGAGTCGAAACGCCAAACATCGCCGCAGCAGTGTCGCCAAGGTTGCCTGCACGCCCACCCGTAGCGCCAGGCAGTAGCTTCTCGGCCTGATCCAGCAAGGACAGCGTATCGCGGGCGTCTCGTGCGCGCGTCTGCTGCTGCTGCTGCACTTCGGCCTGCTGCTTAGCCTGAGCTTGAGCCTGCGCGGTTCCGCCGGCCTGCTGGATAGCCGCATTTGTCTTGACGTTCTCCATGGCGGGCAAGTACTGCAGTTGCACGGCCTGCTTAGCTGCCTCAGTGGCAGCGGCCTGCTGCTCCTGCGGACGCCCAGCGAACGGGTTGTTCGCCATGTTCTCAGAGCCACGTGCCGCAGCCAACTGAAGCACTGAGTCAATCGCGCTCTGAGGAAGATTCGCAGCCTGCATTGCAGAGACTGTGTTTGCCACTTCTTGCTGCGTCTCTGGCGGTAGGCCATCGATGTTGATTTTGACTGCAGAAGCACCCTGACCCGCCACCGCGGGCTTGGCGAATGTGCCATAGCTGGTGCCACTGCCAACGATCTGCGAGCCGATACCGCGAGGATCAGTGGCAACCAGAACATCCTGCCCGTTGATGGTCATCTTCTGGTAGCCGATCGCTGCGGACGACTGGCGTGCTTCCTGTCCCAGCGCTATCTTCGCCGCGCTCTGATACTCGGGCGTGCCAGGCTGCAGGCCTGCTGCCGCTGCCTTCATCTGGAACTCGCGGAAGCCTGTCGGTGTGCCTGCCTTCAGGTCCGGATCGAGGTAGGAAGTCTGCGCCAGAAACCCTTGGATGCCTGCCATCTCCTGCTGCGGATCAAGATCCAACGGATACGAGCTGCCAGGCTTGAGCGTGTCCATGAACGGCTTGATGGTCTGGCGCGCAGCCATGATCTGCTGCTGGTTGCCGGACTGCAGGGCCGACTGTAGGAACTTCGCTGCGCCGCGCGCACGACGGGCGATCTCATCGCCGCCGGCCTGATACTGCTGGGCCGCCTGCGGGTTGATCGCAGCGGCCTGAGCATATGCCTGCGGGTCGCCGGAGACAATTTGCGGAGCAAGCTGGGTTAGCTGGTTCTGCTGGCGCTGCTGTCGTTGCTGCTGCGTGATCTCGTTTCCCGCCTGGTAGCCACCCAGGAAATCAGCCAGTGCATTAGCCATAGGTGCGCCCCGCGAAGTTGTAGAGGTTGTTCCCGAAGTTGTAGGAGCTACCCTGGCCCGTGTTGGACTGCATGTTGTAGAGCGAACTCAGGCTGTTGCCGCCGCCATAGCTGCTCTGGCGGGCATTGCTTCCGTAGCTTCCGAGCAGGTTTGAACCGACCCCGGAAAGCAGACCGACCAACGCATTGCTGTTGGATGCGTTGTTCTGCGCCGTGGCAGCGGTCTGGTTGGCGTAGTTGTTGTTGACGCCAGTCAATGCACTAGCTGCGCTCTGACCAAGTCCAGCGAGCCCAGCAATCTTGTTGTAGTAGTTGTTGTACTGCTGGGATGCCAAGCCCTGGGAATACTTCAACACATCAGCAGTTTGACCGCCCGAATAGAGAGAGCCACGAGCAGCAGCGCTGCGGTCTAACGCCTGCAGACCCTGCTGCTGCGTCCACTGGTAGTCGGGCGACTCGTTGAAGCTGCTGTAGTTGCCGGAGTTGAGCTGGGCAAGCTGATTCAGTGCGCCTGTACCTGCGTCCATGTAGGGCTGCAGGTTGCGAGTATTCGCCAGATACGCCTGGTCATACGCGCCTTGCGAACTGCTGTTCGCCTTCTTGTTGTTCTTGCTCGAAATATATCCGCCAACGGCAGTAACCGCGGCCCCTGCTACTGCGCCCCAAGACATGCGGTCTCTCCTGCGTTGAGTGCCGGGGCCTCCGGCTCGATGAACTTGGCCTCGATGGCATCAACATCCGTGAGCTTGGTTGGATGAACGTTGAGCCAGATGACATCGGTGTGCGCGAATCCGGCCTTTTTGCAGCCGGCCGGCGATGTGAAAATTGCCGGCGCAACTAGGCGCTGCATGCCGGCTGGGGTGGTGACGGTGATCTCGCCCTGCACAAGCACGTTGAGCGTCGAAAAGCGGTGCACCTTGCCGGTCAACACCGTCCCCGCAGGGATGTGCATTGCCCGGCCATAGACGCCATCAGCAAAGTGGTGTTCGACTGGGCATTCCTGGGCTGGAAGCGTACGTATCGCGTCTTCCAGAGAGCGCAACTCATCGCGTGTTGGCTGCTTTCCTTGCGCGCACGCTACCGCCTGCCCAGGCTCGTTCAGAGCGGGCAGAAAATCTGCTAGTTCGATCATTTAGCCGCCTGTCGGCTCGATGTAGGCCACTGCGCCGTAGAGGTCGCGCTTCACGGGAGAGGCGATGCGGATGCGGAAGAGCCAGTTACGGCCCGATCCGAAGCGATTTATGCGGATGCGGCGCTGGTACTGGCCCAACTCACCCATGGAGTATTCGCGCCAGTTCGACCAATTGTTGCCGCCGTCTTTGCTGTAGCAGACCTGCACTTTCCGATCCATAGCTTTCGGCTCGATCCAGTCGCGCCCCTGCAGCCAGTGGCCGCGCGGGTAGTTGCCATAGTCTCCCCACTCGCTCTCGAGCAATGGAAACTGCGGATACGGGCGTGCGTCCCACGTCCAAGCGATCATGTTGTCCGCCGAGATCATGTCGCCGCCGTTGTCGCGCCAGTAGCCGATCGTCGCCTCGTAATAGCTCGCCTGGGCTCGGTCGTCACGAGCGCCAGTGCTGAAGTACGGCAGCGAGGATTCCGAGGACTTCGGGTCGAAAAAAACGTTCGGCTGGTTTGGCCCACGATCAATTGCCGGGCAACCGTACTCCGTGAACCACAGTGGCTTCATTCGCGGCTGCCATGCGGTCGGCGTGGTCTCTACGCCAGAGGCGCGCGGCACATGCGCGTTCTGCCACCAGTTGCGGATGTCCTTCTGCCGGTACACCCACGGCTTGTTGTAAGCGCCATCGGTGATTGCTGCTTTGACGTTGTTCGTGCGGTCTACGTAATACCAATCGTAGAGTTCACCGCCCTCGATGTTGGACTGCAGGTAGGCGATGTCATAGGCAAGCGCCGGATCGTCGCTCGGCCTGATGTTGGCAATCGGAAAGTAGTTGTCGATGCCCACGAAGTCGATGTTCGGGTCCGACCACAGGGGATCCAGATGGAAGTTCAGCGTTCCATCCGAATATTGCCGGGTGTGGTACTCAGTCCAGTCCGCGGCGTAGGACACCAGTACCTGCGGCATCGCCGCTTTGACATCGGCGGCTAAGGTGCGCAGTTGGGCTACAGCGGGATAGGACGTAGCGCTGGAACGAACCTGCGTCACGCCCACCATTTCGGTCCCGATGATGAACACGTCCCCAGCTTGGAAAAATGGTGCACACAGCCCAATGTAGTGCCGAACAAAGCGGTTAAAGCCCCATTCGCGCTCGAAGAATGAATTGACCTGCGTTGCAGCTGTACCCGTCCCATCTGGGCTACCGGACTGTCCGGGCGCCGGGTAGCAGGTAACTCGACCGCGCCACGGATTGATAGGCTGACTGCTGCCGCCGTAGGGGTTTGGCAGGGTGTTGCCCGATGGGATATCCATGAGAACGAACGGATAAAAAACGATCCGCTTGCCCTTGGACTTGATGTAGCGGATTACCTCGACTACGGAGTCGTCAGATGGCGTGGAGCCGTAGACGCTGTAGCCACCTGCCGAGTCGTTGATGAAGGTAACCAGTGTGGCCGTAGAGGCCGTGACGCCGTCTACCATCCAGTTGGATGGCGACCAGGACACACTCGCCACGTCACTGGGCGCAAGCGCGATACGCGGCTTGATCTGGCAGTTCCCAACACGCAGGTCGTCGCCGAACCATGAAATCACCAAGCTGACGGTGTGGCAATCAGGCAGCGATGCGAAAAGCTGCTCCAGCGCCACCACAACATCCGTCTTGGTCGGGCTGGCGTGCAGGTTTTCCACAACGTTTGGCTTGCCGATCACCGAGCGCGTATGCGGCACGGTCGAATAAGCAAAACTGCCAGTGGATGGGATTAGCGTAATTCCAGTGATGCCCAGCCCGACCTGGCTCACGGCGTGTATCCCGAGGTGTCGACTTCAATGAACCAAGCAGAGCTGTTGGCTACGCCGGATTGGAGACCCTTTATTGATATGGTGATGCCAGCACCAAGCGAAAGGGTTCGCTCGATAGGGCTAGGTTGAAATGATGTGGTTGGTGTAGGCGAAGTGTTTGAGATTACTTCGGCGCTCCCTCCTGACTGGATATCTAGGTTAACCGTCGCGCCATCGTCGGCAAGAGAGAAAATCGACCGAATCCGCACTCCCAAAGTGCCGGATCCAGTCATACTTAAGATCCAGCCGGTTCCGCCACCCGCGATGTTGCCATAGCGATTAGTTCCGATCACGGAAGAATCGATCGTGCTGTTATTGGCGTGCGGATCAGGTGTGAATACGTAATTGACATTGCTCTGTTGTAGTGGCTGCCACACAGGCTCAGGGCTGGGGTCGATCGACTCGGGGGCCACAGTCATCTCCGTCCCCATGCCCATCAGCAGCTCAAGGTAGTTGACGTTGATCCGGTTCTGGTTGTTGTGGACGACGCCGGAGACACGCTCGGAGACAAGCGGCTGATCGCCTTCCAGCATATAGCCCCAGTCCAATATCCAAAGGCGACCGTCTTGGAAGTCGCCACCAATCCACTGATTGTTCCATCGCGTCAGTGTGTTGAGGCGCCAGCGATTTAGGCCATACGACTCACGACGGTGCCAAAGCTTCGTGACAACGTCATAGCCCCACGTCTGGCCGTCCGGGAAGGTCAGGTAGTAGACCTTGTGCTTGCCGTCCTCCCACTTGTAGGCGAAGGCTTGCGACCAGTTGTTGTCCTTGATCGCGCTCTGGATGGCGCCAGTGGAGATCGGGATGGCGTTGTAGTTATCCAGCCGATACACGACACCATCATCACCAAGCCACATGATGCTGTTATCTAGCTTGACGACGGTCTGGCCGCCTGCACAACCGCGCTCTATTAGAATGCGCTTGTTTTGGAAGTTGCCCAGGCCGTCATCAGTAACGACATTTGAGAAAAACTCTATCGTGGACTGGTTGAAAACCACCACTTCAAACTGACTTACCGCCAGGGTGACAATCTTGTCCGGCGATGCCTCTGATTCGTTGCGGTCAAATGAGCTATATGACAAAGCGTCCGCAAGGTCGCTGTAAAACCAAAACCGTCCGAACGGCTCGACCTGCAAAAGGTAGCTATCCAAGTAGCCCACAGCCTTGGCGCCCGGATATGCGTCATCCGAGATAACCGAGAACGTGCTGGTCGCCGTGTTGAACACGTAGCCGCTGGACTGGCCGTTGGCGATCAGCAACTGATTCCCGTTCGTGACCTGGTTGTAGGCCATCGAGACGCGGCCAACACCGGGGATCGTGCCGCGCAGGGTGCTAGTCCCGTCAGCTTTGACCTGGCGCAGTTCATTGCCAGCGACGACGAACAGCGAACCCTCGACGTTGATGGCGCCACGTACAGGCTTGGGGCCAAGCTTCGTGAACTGACGCAGCCCCGGCGGGGATGCCAGCTTGAACTGCGTCCGCGTGCCAGGGACTTCGGCAAGCTCAGGCAGCCAGTTCACAGTGTCCTGCGCGCTCCACGGCAGGCTCGCGTCCTTGTAGAAGCCGCCCAGCAGGTCGATCGGCTGCAGATCCATCAGAAGTAGGTCGCCTTCACCGGCTCATCCGAGGCGGTCTTTTCGCGCAGCTTCCACAGGCGCCCATAGGCTCCCTGAGCGCGGTTCTCTAGCAACTCAGCGCGAGACATAACACCGTATTGGGTCACCAGCTCGCGCGCGACGATGTAGGTGATCGGCCCCATGTACTTTGCGGGTATCGGCGCTTCCACCTGAAACGGGATCAGACCTTCATCATTCAGCTCTTCGAGAACCGTCTGGATTCTCTCGCCGACGCATGCCGCGTCCTCTGCCTCCGGCGCCTCGTTGGGGTCAAGCACGCCCAGCTCCAGCAGCACGTCGCGCACCAACTTCTCGCGGCTATACGTCGCCATCATTCACCCCAAAGAAGACGGGGGCCGAAGCCCCCGCCATGTCTGCCATTAGGCGTCAGCCGGAGCCGAAACCCAGCCGGTCACCATGCCCCAGTCCTTGGCACCGGTCGTGCCCTGGCCCCACAGGATCTTTTCGATACCGCGAAGCTCCATGAAGCCGACGCCGTACTGGAAGCCATAGTCGTCTTCCTTGCGCAGAGCGGTCTTGGTGGTCTGCGCCCAGGCAACAGCCAGAGCCTGTGCACCGCACATGTAGACCGGAGCAACCGGGATCGGGGTGGACGCGGTGTTGTTGAACACCGGCAGTTCCGGGATCTCGCGGATCACCACGCCATCCCAGTACAGCGAGGTGGTGCCGGTGAACAGCGGGTTGGCGAGGCTGCGCTCCCGGGCTTCCTGGTGAACCGTCGACAGGTTGTTCTTCAGGTCGCGGTAGGCACGGGTGCCAGCGAACAACACGAAGGTTTCCTCATCCTCACCGTAGATGTGCGGACGGATGCCGTCACCGTTCACCGTCTCAGCATCCTGAGCGATTCGCTTCAGCAGCGAAACGACATCCTTGGTCAGCGTCATGCCGGCGGTGATGTTGTTCAGCGCGGTGGCGTGGGTTGCGCTGTAGTTGGCGACAGCATTGCCGAACAGCACCCGGTCCACGTTGGCCGCATTCCATGCGTTCTTCTGCGCGGCGGTGGCGGTGGCATAGGGAGTCCCCTGCACCGAGCCGAGCGCACGGATGATGTCGTTGCGCATGTAGCGCATTGCCAGATCCTTCAGCGCCTGCTTGCCTGCGTCGCGGATGTCGAAGGCGGAAGCCTGCTCTTCCTCGACGTTCACCACCGTGGCGTCACGGACCACGCCGATCTTGATGGCGTGGCCGTCGTTCGGCAGTGCCTTCTCATTGCCCACCAGGGTGGTGCTGCCGGTGTTGTAGCCAGCATCGGCATCCAGCGCGCCGACCAGGTTGATGGTGATGGTGTCACCCTTCTTCTTGGTCAGGTTGTTCTTGATCTGGATGATGCTGTTCTCGTCCATGCCCATGTACCGCTTGAAGCGGTTGGCGCGGACGTACTCCTTGAAGAACTCGTCGTCCCACTGCTTTGCGCGGACAGCCGCGCTGACGGTCGTATTTGCCATGTGTTAGTGCTCTCAGAAGATTTGTTTGAAGACGTCGCCCGCCTTGGGCTGAAATTCACCCTTGGCGTTGCGTGCTTGGGTCAGATCAGGCGGAATCGCGTCGGCGGCCTGTTGCTTGGCTGCAGCTTTCTCTTTCAATTCAGCCTCCCACTTCGCCCGCAGTTCGGCCTCGATCTGCGCCCGGTAGGCTTCCGGATCCTGCATCTGCTCCATCTGCTGGATCTGGCGGCCAAGCCGGTACGCCTCACGGGCCGGGTTGGGCGACTGGAAAACTTTCTGAGCCAGCGCAGGGTTGTCCTGCGCTCGCTGCACGAGCGCCTGGATGACTTCGTCGTAGTCCGCGTGCTGCTCGCGCAGATCAGCCTCCATCGCAGCGTAGAACTGCTGCTGGATGCGCTGAGTTGCGCTTTGCACCTCGGTCTGGACGTAGGCAGCCGGGTCGTCGAAGAACTCGGGGCGCCTTGCCTGCTCCTGCTGCTGGCGCAGCTCGGCCAGTTGGCGCTCCAGCTCATCGGCTCGTCGCTGAGCCTCTTGCCGCTTCTCGCGTTCCGCTTTCAACCCTGCGAGCGTGCCCTGCTCTTCCTTCGACTTATCCGGGGCCGGCGGCGCCTCGGCGGTTTCTACGCCCGTGTCTGCGGCCTGCTCAGTGGTGGCTTGCTCCGGTTGCTCGGTAGCCTGCTCAACCTCTTGAGTCTCAACTGCAGCTTCTTGCACAGGGGCGCTCGCCCCCGTGATGTCATCGAGGAAATCAGTCACATCTGCCATGGGTTGCTCCACATCGACCGTTCGCCGTCGTCGCGCATCGACCGAACCGCCGTCGTCGCGTTACTGCATGACCGTGGGCGCCGCCGTCTCGACGGTTGCGCGCGCACGGTCTGTCTCAGCCTCAAACCGATCGGTCTGAGCCTTGAATTGCTCTGTTTCGAGCTTTGCCGCATCCAATGATTGGTCGGCAAGCTGTTGATCCTTGTCCTGCAACTGCTTCTGCATCTCTTGCAGTTGCTCTTGCATCTGCTGAAGCTGCTGCTGGATCTGTGGAGGCACCTGCTGCTGAAGCTTCTCGATGATCTGATCCTTGTTCCGCAGACTCGACGCTTGGATGATCATTTCTGTCGGGATCGAGGTCGGGTCAGCCTTCTTCAGCTCGACCAACTGCTGGAACTGCTCACCCTGGATCGTCACGGTGTCTGGGCCGTCCTCGACGAGGATGTCCACGTCGATGTCGGCCACGCTGTTCTCATGCCGCACAACAGCGTTGGGATTGGTCTGCGCCATCGCCATGAGATAGGCCGGGGGAGTCTGCCCCTCGCTCTGGTAGCGCTGCAGTTCTTCAGCCACGGTCACCGGCTTATTCAGCCCGACCCACCGCAGCGAATCCTCATCATCGGTGACGCGAATCCACTTCTCTTCCGTCCAGTACTGGCGAATTCGGTTCCACGCAGCACGGTAGACGCGCCAAGACCACATCTTGAGCGCGTCGAAGGGGACAGCCATTTCCTGCAAGCCGGCCTGCTGCAGCGCCTGTACAGCGCGGCCAGAAGGTGCCTTGACGTCACCCTCAAGCGCAGGATTCACACCGCTGGCATCAATCTCTGCCTTTGATTCCTGCAGGAGTTGGAACTCACCAGCGAGCGCGGCCTGGTTGTCCACGATCTCAAAGCGCGTGTTCGGGCGTACCTTGATGTAGCCGTCAGGCTTCGCCAACTCGCGCCTAGCAACCGCGACGTTCTCGACCGAGCCATCTTCCGCGATGATGGTCCGCATGCTCAGGCGATGCAGCGCCTTGGACCGGCGCTTGTTGATCTCGTCCTGTGGCGAGAGCATCTGCTTGACGGTGCCGTAGCGCCGATTGTCGCGGTCCACGAATGCCGACGTGGCGACGATGTCGCACTCAGGCTGACCCCATTCGTCCTTGTAGGGCGATGGCTGCGGGTCACGAAGCCAGCCACCTTTGCACATGGTGCCGGTGTACCAGACACCGCCCTGCTTCCAGCGGTGCTGCATGATGCGCACGCGGCGATTGCGCTGATCGGCCCACGTGATGCGCGGGCGGTCGTCGTAGGTGTCGCTGCCGCTCTGCTCGCTGCTGTAGGCGCCCAAGATCACTTGGTCTGAGCCAGGGAACTCGACCAGAACGTCCTCTTCGTCCATCCACAGCACGACGCCCATGAACGCTGCATCGCTGAAGTCGCGCTTACGGCTGTGCACGTCGCGGTAGAACCGATCCCAGGGGACGGGCGTCAGCGATACATCCAACATGCCGTTCGGACGCTTCTTGACGCCAACGACTGCGGCGCCACAGCCCTCAACAAATAGGTTCTCTGCTACCTCCGAACGGATAGTGTCAAAGTCGTTCTGCTCCGCTACGAAGCGGAGAGCATCGGTCGCTGAGTCAGCATCCCCATCATGGCGCGGGGTACGCGGGTACGCCTTCGGATCGGTCCGGCTGCTCTTCTCGAAGCCAATCAGCGAATCAATCTTGGGCTTGATGCGGTTGGAGATGACGATCGGCTGGCCGCGTTTCTTGAGCGTCTCTTCCTCTTCGGCAGTGAGCTGCTCGCCGTCGTAGTAGTCGCGGCACTTCTCGGCCATCTCTCGCTCGTCACGGCCGTTGTCGTCCCAGTCGCGGAACTGACGCAGGCACTTCTCCAGCATGGCCTCTTTGTCGATTCCCGGGCGCGCGGAAGCTTGGCCGGCGTCTTCGCCAGCCAAGTTCATGTCGTCAGCCATCAAGCTACCTTCCAGTCCGGAACGTCGTCTTCGTCTTCATCGTCGGCGCTGTAGTCGCGCCCCTTGCGGCTCTTGCGCTCCTGAGCCTCAGGCCCGGATGCGTTCGCCATCGTGTCTAGGCCGCGGCCGATCAGGCTGCAGACATCCACTGCATCGTCCTGCCGTCCGTCCTCGCCGTTGAAGGCGCAGAGCTGATTCAGCAAGCGCACTGCCCACGGCAGGCGCGGCAGGTACACGGCCCCAGCAGATGCACGAGCCGCGAAGCCCAGCGCACGCTCAGCCTTGGTGCCAGCAGATGCTAGCGGCACGCGGTTGACAAATACCTGTGTCTCGCGCATTCGCTTGGTGATGGCCGAGTCCACAGCCCGGAGGATCACGCCCTTTTCCTCAAACGCGGCAAGTGGCTTGTACTTGGACGCAAGCTCAATCCAGGCATCGATCCACTCGGCCGGGTCTTTCTGGCCGTACCACCAGTCCACCGCGTACAGGTCGCCGCTAGAGGACAGACCCCAAACGCCATGCTCGGTCCAATCGCCGTCGTCTGGCGTGACCGCATAGTCGCTCGCCATGTACAGATTGAGGCGGGACGGAAGCACGTCGTAGAACCTGAACCAGTCGCGCTTGAACATCAGGCCGGCCAGCGACCTGCATGCCCCTTCCCATACGTGCGCGTAGAGGTCCGAGTTGAACTTCTGGAGCTTCAGCCGCTCCTTGTTCAGTTCCTCGGGGAACCAGGGGTTATCCCGCCAGTTGATGTCGATGACCAGCGTGTCCGGGTCATCCAGCCCGGCCAACTGGTGGACGTAGTCCTCTTCTTGGTACGGGTTGTACGTCCACCACAACTCAGAGCCACGCTTGCGGATCGTCGGGATCAGTACCTCGGCCGATCGCTCACTGACGCTGTGCGCCTCTTCGATCCATGCCCCATCGAAGCCCTCATAGGACTTGATCGAGTCGGCCGTATGCTCCTTCAAGCCGGCAAAGGCGAACTCACTGCTACTCGCCGATGTCCCCGGCTGCCCCTTGATGGCGTCCCGCTGGACGTCGTAGTAGTAGCCCAAGTTAAGCGACTGGATCTGGTCAGCCAGCAGCCGGTGCGAAGACTCCTTGATCGACTTCTGCGTCTCTCGGCAGCAGAGCCAGCGCGTTGGCTGGAGGATGCCCCGAGTCGCCAGCATGCGGGCCACAGACCAAGACTTTGCCGAACCACGTCCACCACGGGCCACCTTGTGGCGACGCCGCTCAGTCCAGAAGGGGAGCATCTTGGCCGGGATCTCCAGGCCAAGCTCGCTCATTCGGACTGCGGCTCCACGCCAGTGACGACAACCTTTGTCACTACGTCTACAGCGATCGGGCCACCACCTGGGGCAGACAGCTCGACACCCTTGCGTTCCTGATAGTCATCAGGGAACCGGGCAGCCATCGAACGCGACCACAGGGAGGCGTTGAACTTATCCGCCGTCAATCCGCACTGCCCTTGGCTTTCCCACCAGTACTGCGACCATTGCCGCGCCCGCGTAAAGGCGTCTGAAAATTCCGGGTAAGTCTCTTCCCACACGTACAGAGTCGACTTCACAACGTCCAACTCACACGCCATTTGGACGATCGATTTGCCCTGCTTGCCAAGTTCGATGACCTTCTGGCAGTACTCAGGCCGATAGTCAGTTGGCCGCCCAGCAGGCATCACACGATCTCCAGCGTGCCGTCATGGGTCACCCCGTAGGCAGCACTCACAATGGTCAGTTGGTAAAGCCCCGGGCCGTACTTGTTACCCAAGGTCGTTGGAACGGTGAAGGTAATCAGCCCCGCTGCAGCTCCTGTCGCCGGGATCACCTGAAGGTCAACGCTCTTGGCTGGCGGTCTGATGTGAGCCTGCACCGTATCCCCAGCGAGGTTCAGCGGCCCTTGATCATCACGTGCCCACAGCACTTGCGGGGCATCGGCCACCATGTAGCCGCGTAGCTGGATCGGCAGGGCCATCAGTCCTCCAGCCTTGGACGCTGCAGCTTTGCCATCCCACATCCAAGCAGGTAATGGGTCACGGGACCATCTGCTTGGCCGAAGCCAAAAACCTCTAGGTCTTCGGCACCAAGCACAACTGCGGCCTCTACAACATCACCATAGACGCCGTCTTCAATCGAGTCAGCCAGCCGACGCAGCATTTCTGGGATGTTCTGCAACTGAGCGCTTGGCAGCACATGCAGGGAGGCGCTCACTGCACAGCTCCACACGAATCAGCCAGCTTGCGGGTAGCCATCAGTTCGGCTTGGAGCCAGGCGACTTGATTGTCGGCATCTTCTCCGACCCGAATAACTCTTGCCACAGCGTCTGGCGATACAGGGGCGATTGCATCATTGCCTGCGACAGCGGATCCAGCTTGACCTTTGCCGGGGGCGGACATGCACGCGGCCCACTCGCTGCGCAGCCGGACATTGCCAGCGCGCAGATCAGCCACAAGGGTAGTCTGGTGTTCTTCAGCGCTCTTGCGGCCATCTGCGTAGTTCCTCGCTGCCTCGGCGGACTTGCTTTCGTATTCCTGGCGTGCGCGTTCAGCGCTTTCCGCTACCTGCTGGGTGAGCGCGACCATCTTTGCCTTGTAGGCGTCGAATTGACCCCGCACCTCTGCCGTCTTCGCCTCTTGGCTAGACTTGCCGTGCTGGCAGCCGCCGATGAACAGCGTGCCAGCAACAGCCACGTACAGCCCAACCCGGATCAGCGCCAGGTATGGGCGGATCGGGTCAGGCAGCAAGGACATGAGAATCAGCGGTCCAAGCGCTGCTTGATCCAGCTAGCGGCCAAGCCGACTGCAGCACTCCCCCACAGTACAGCCTTGAGCTTCGCCGGCATTTCGCCGAGGGCCATGATCTGGCTGTAGAGATCAGGAAGTCCGGCGACGAAGGCCCACACGTAGGTCGTGTACTTCTTCAGCATCACGCGCGGGGGCTCAAGGCCCTGCGGCAACAGTGAGACCTTGGCCGGCGGTTTCTTGGGCGGCGTCAAAATAGGGGTTGGGCTGCTCATTCTTTCTGGCGCTCCTTATTGCGCTCCAATTCCTCGTCAATCTTCTCGGCAAACTTCGGGGCGACGACGTACACAGCAGCCCGATATGCCTCTGCCTGCCTTACAGATACCCGAGCATCACTTGCTACCCAGCCAATCCACACCATGCCGGCGATTACGCCACTGACTGCCGCGCCAATGGCGACCCCATGCCAAATGCTGCCGGCGCCCTCGACTCGGAGAGTGTTCACGTTACTTGCGGGGTTGCCGCGGCGCTTGAGCGCTTCCTGGATCTCGTCCAGCGTCCGCTCCATACTGTTGAGCTGCTGGTCCATCAGCCTTTGGCCTCGCGGGCATCCATCCTCAGTACCATATCCCGCACCTCCGTTAGCGTTGAAGCAATCGCCTCGATGCGGCGGGACTGCTCTTTAAAGTCTTCCCGGCTGGGCATCTCTGCTACCACCTTGATTTCCAAGGTGGCGACACGCTTCTCAAGCTCCCGGTGCCGGATCTCGGCCTTCTCCATCTCCTTGTCGGCCCTGGCGGATATCCGCTGGACGTAGAAGATGACTAGGCCGGCGACCAGGGGCGCTAGCAATGCCCACCAGTTGATTTCCATCAGGGCGTCTCGAACACCTTGCGCTCATCGGCGCGGCGGTTGATTAGCCCCTGCATGACCTTGCCATTAGCCATCCGCCAGACGGCGAATTGCTTGGCGGCCCCATCGATGTCGCCAGCGTTGAACAGGCGCAGCAGCGTGGATTTTCCGAAATTGCCCAGTCCGATGTTGTACGCCAGGGAAGCCATAGCGCCCAACTGGTTGTCGGTCGGCTTGCGCTTCAGGAGCGCACTCACGCCGGTCACAAACTTGGCGACATCCTGCTCCAGGCGCTGATCTGCCTGGGTTTGGGTCCACACCGTACCCTTGGTGATGCCTGGGCCAGTTGCGCCCCAGCCAATCGTCCACGGCGCGCCACCCGTCGCCGGGTCCGGATACGCGGCCAGCTGGCACCCCTCCCACTTGCGCACAAGCGAGGCGGCAACGGCTATGGCGGGCATGCTGACTCCAATAGGCGCCCGCCCCGCAGCCAGCTAGACGCAAGGGTTGATCTGGATCAGGGAAGCGGGCATAGAAAAGGTGAGGACCGGTCGCCAGGGGATAACGGCCGGTCCTCTGTGGAACATCTTTCGATTACGTTCAGTGCGGGACTCTCGTGCCCGCAGGCGCCAGCCTCGCTATCGCTGGACTTATCTCCGCGTTTTGCCCGGAGCCGCATCTCCCAGGTAGAGCCTAGGTTCCTAGGAGCAACCACCCGATCAAGTCGGATGCGCCCTGGTGCGGTGGCCGGAGCTGATCCCGGCTTGCCCGATACTCACCGGGTACGTGTGCGTTGCGCATCAGCCTGCGCATTCACCGCAAAAGCAAAACCCCCGGCTTTCGCCAGGGGCTCCTATGACATCGTGCCTGAAATCTAACTTTCCGGGGGCCCCCTGTCAATAGGGTTGTTGTCTACAAATCCCTCCACTCTGCCTATTGACTGATCCTAAATTTAGGATCATTATTCCCCCGTGGGAAGGCCACTGGGGCCGCCCGATCAGGCTAAAGGGCCAAAACCATGAACATCATCATATCTCTCATTGAATTCAACCCTCGTCGCGACAACTTCGTCACCGTCAACGGTTTTGACGTCCATCTGTCGGGCGCAAATCTCACCGGCTCCGAAAAGCAAATCGCTTGGGCCGAAAAAATCATCATCAACGCCGCTCGCGCGATCGCCGATGGCCGTTTCTGTAAGCTGCCCAGCCTGCCCACCATTGAGCAAGCGGAAAAAGAAATCGCCACGATCAATGCATTTTTCGCCCAGCACATGAGTAAGCTCGCCGGGACCAAGGCTGCAGACTGGATCGACCTGCGCGACCACGGGTGGGAAGCTTTTTCTGTCATGCTGCAGAAGGCGACCTAAATCATGGACTCTAACAATTACAAATCCAACGAAACCGTAACTCTACTGCTGGCCGACACGGATCTCGTCAAAGGCATGCTGCAGAATTTGGGCTGCACTACTTACCGCTACGCTTGCACTGTGTTTGCAGCGCTGCGAGCTCGCGCGGAGCCAAGTAGCGCCGCAGAGCCATACAATGTGCACCCCGATGCAATCCGGTACGTGCTTGCGATGACCCCGCCGCTGGCCGAATCTGAGCCAGCCCCCGAGCCGATTGATAATCAATACGGATACAAGTACCGGATCGGGAAAGTCACTCTCTACGCTGCATGGGACATTTTGGACCGCAGCGCAAAGCATCGGATCTTAGGCGGCTATGGCTGGCTAGCGCCAGGGGTAGCTAGACTGATTTGGTCCGGTTATACGCTTTATGGAGATCGATGGCAGTCTGACCTTGCACGAGCGCTGGAAATCAACGACCGCCGGGTGCGCGCTTGGCTGCAGGGCGAGCGGTCTATCCCAGACGGCATCTGGACTGACATTTCCGCCCTGCTCCGTCAGCGCCACCAAGGAGGCATTGCGTTGCTACGAGAGATGGACGCGGGCAACTAAGCGGCCCGCGCCATCCCTGCCAGCACGCCGTAGACCCGATCCTCGCCGCGCTTGGCTAGCTCTAGATACGCCTTGACGTGCATGCAGCGCTCTCCAGAATTAGCCAGCAGCATCTGAGCGGTCTCGTACCGCTCAACCTTGCGCCGGCCCATGCCGCAGTAGTAGGCCCGCAGGACGCAGGCCATCGGCAGGTTTGATCGGGCGATTTCGGCCACGATGTCCTCGATCCGCTGGGCGCGAAGATCGATTTCCAGCGGCTTGTAGCCCACATTTGGCGGGGGCATCTCTCCACGGTGCTCAATCAGGATCTGCAGCATGTTTTTCGAGACATGACCCAAGTACTCATACTCACTGTGCAGCGCAAACTCACGCCCCCAGTGCTCTAGCTCTGCGCGGACATACAGCCCGAATGTGTCAACTTGTCCGCTCATTGGCTGGATTCCCCTGTGATCTTGATAACGACCTGGCCGCCCTTGCGCGGCTCGGACTGTACGAATGGATGAGAGATAAACCGCTTGTCATCGATCCCGAGCACATCGGCCAAACCGTCCCTGTACGCCTTGCACCGGCTGAGCATGTTGTCGTCGTCAACTGATCGGCGGGTGGGCGGATAGAAGTCCAGCCAGAGATGCAGTCGGCCAGGGGGCAGGATCATCTGGTGCCAGCCGGCGGCGCGGGCGAGTAGCTGGGCATCGGCCCTTGCTGCCTTGGCCGCCTTGGCCTTACGCGCCCAGTGAACGCGTCCATTCGGCGAGAGGTCTTTGCTGGGCCATGGAAGGGTCAGCTCAAGCATGTTGCGCCCTCCACCCGCCGCGAGCCTTACGCTTAGGCTCATGGACGTAGCAGTAGCGGATGGCCTTGCCCGTCCCCTGCATTGCCAGCATGCCCAACTCGGCAGCGTTGCGAAGCGCCCAGGCGTAAGGCTGTCGCTCCTTCCAGCCTTTCTTACCTAGCGCGTCCAGCACGTCGGACGAAAAATGCCACCCCGGATTTTGCCTTAGCCACTCTCGGCACTCGGATGCGCGGCTCATGCCGCCTTCCTTCCGCCGCACAGGCGCGCGATCGTGACGGCCAGTGCATCCGTCTCGTCCATCTTCATGATGGTCCACATGCGGCGCTGCCCATGCAGACCGTTGAAACTGCCTTGGTGGCAGTCTTTGCACAACGCCACGGCTGTGTAGTGCTGGCCCTGTTTGATGTGGTGGGCATCGCTAGGACCAGGCGCATCGCACACACTGCAGGGGAGAAGCTTGACCGCCTCCAGGTGCGTGCGCTCGGCTGACGTCAGCGGCTTTGCGTTCTTCGAGCGCATTAGGCTTCCTCCGAGTAATGCCGGCTCAGAGCATCTTCTAGTGCGCGGTACAGGCATGTAGCGGCCTCGTAGCTCAGGCTCAGCTTCTGAGTGAAAGGCCCATTAACCGCCGTGATGATCACCCCCAAGTCGCCACTGGCAACGATGATGCCCCTGTCCTGGTCTACTTGATACGCATCGCGCGGCGAGTCCTTGGTGCAACGGATAGTATTCGCGATAACGATCACGCCGCCTTCTCCTTCTTGACCTTGTGCAATCGCTTGTTGAGAAGTTCCATTTCTTTCTCCCAGTCGGCATATGCCTCTGCTGGCGTATCTCCGTAGCCCACAACCGTGCGCGGCGGTGGGTCTGGGTAGTACATGCAAACCCAGTGCAGGCCGTAGTCAAACCAGATAAGAGGCTTCAAGCAGCAGCCCTCCTGTTATCGCTGAAGTGCGGATCGGACCACTGCACACCACGCTCAGCGCCGAATGCGGCCATCAGCTCCTGTAGGTCGCACATCTCGGCGACGGTCATACGGGACGTGCGGCTGCCGAGCATAACGAACCCACCATCGATGCCCTGGGCGACGCGCTGGTGCTTGGTGAGCGCTGCCGTGAGGATGTCTTTCCATTCCTCAGGGGAAAGCCGCTGCAGCTTCCCGTCCACAGGCCATTCGACCTGCTGGGATATGTCGGTCAGGAGCGCCCACATGCGGGCATTGGCCTCGACCGATCGACGCGGGATAAGCTCCTTGACCTCTACGCGGGCAGCCTTCCCCCGCGCGAGGAACTGCCGCGCAAACTCCCACGCAGCAGCCATGCGCTCGCGGGCGTTGCCTTCGGGCCTTAGCACAAAGTAGGTCATCGCCGACTCTCCCAGCGCAAAGTTTTCCTGCGGAGATAAGCACCAAAGACATTGCGGTAGACAGAATTCTTACTAGGCGGGCGGCTTACCCATCGAAATGCGGGGCAGTTCCTGCGGTCCTGCTTGATGATGGCCTTCAGCCGATCCTTCGCCAGCATCGCCGAAGTGATGCCGACGTACTCGACCATGACAGTCATGCGGACGCTCATCCCTGTCCCTCCCGCTCTGCGCTCTCCAATATCTCGGCGGTTTCGATGAACTCGATGGCCTCGACATCGTGATCCAGCTCCGCGCCGAATTTAATTTCCCATTGCGGCACCATCTCGATCTCGCCTGGAGTCGCAGTCCAGTAATACTCTGAAAACACGATAGTGATGCCGCGGCGCTTGGCTGCGCGCAGAATGTCTCGCTTAGCCATTGAGCACCTCCCGCTCTGTGGCCATGGCGGCGTCAATGGCGGCGTCAAGGCGCTTACCCATCTTGACCTCCGCATATCTCGCATGATCTAAGATCGCCGACTCAACGCAGCCGTCTTTTGTGCAGTCCCTGATCCACCGATACCGCTCCGCGTCCCTCTGCGCATCGTGCAGCAGTGCCTTGAGCCGGCCGGCTTCCTCGGCCCAGCGGGTGGCTTCTTCGCGGAACTCTTGCTTCTCGGCGCGGAATTGGTCGCGCTCTGCTATCAAGGCAAGCATGTCGTTTGCACCAGCAGTGAAGTAATCCGCCTGATCGGCATCCGCATCCACAGCAAGCTGCGTGAATTCCTTAACCCACATTTCTAGCTTGTCCATCCTCACTCTCCCCTGCTGTAGCTCTTGACGTTGTTGAGCGCGTACCACTCGCGCAGTGTGTGTAGCTGGTCTGACCTGGTGCCGCCGTCCTGGCTAATAGACCCGTCCGCGTGCCGCTGCGTCGGCTGGGGCTGGTAGTTCGGGTTGGTTGCCTTCCAGTCGGGGCGCTCAGTTTTCTTGTCCATCAGAAGTCATCCCGTGGCTTGCGCTGCTTGAAGAAGGAACCGGCTTGTTTCTCGGCCACCTGTGGAACTGGTAGCGGACCTTCCCAGTCATCCAGCCGCATCTGATCGAAGCGGTTGCGGAGGTGGATGCGGGCGCCAGCCTTGATGTTTCGGCCCTTGGCGAAGTGCAGTTCAACGACTCCCTGCAGATGCGTCGTCTGCTCCGGCGTGTCGTAGTAGTCCTCTCGGTGCAGGAAGGCGATCACGTCGCCCTTCTGCTCCAGCTCGCCCGACTCACGTAGGTCTGCCAGGTTGGGGCGGCGCTCGGTGCGGCTTGTCAGATTGCGGTTGAGCTGTGCCAGGGCCACGACCGGGATGCCCCATTCCTTCGCCAAGTCCTTAGCCGTCTGGACAATCGCTCCATATTCGAAGCGGGCCATCTTCGGGTCTATCTTGAAGTCATGGATGTGGTCGATCACGATCACGTCCAGCGGCGTGCGCTGGTGCATGCGACGCGCCCGAGCCTCGAACTGCCGCTTACTGATTGACGGCGTGTCATCGATGTAGAGCGGCGCCTGCTTCAGATCGCGGATCGCAGGCACCATGCGCATCATGTAACCGTCGTCCTCGGCCTCCGTTGGCGTAGTCACGAACGAGTGCGGCACCCGCGCTAGAGCAGCGACGTTGCGGTCGTGGCATTCGTGCCGGCTCATCTCCAGCGAGAACAAGCCGACGGTCTTGCCGCGCAGGGCCAGGAACATCGCGAGGTTGAGACCCCACACGCTCTTGCCCATGCTGGGGCGCGCCGCGAGGATGTACAGCGTGGACGGCTGCAATCCGTTGGTCGCTTCGTTGAAGCCGGCCCACGGGGTAGGCAGGCCGGTCATCTTCGTGCCGCCGTGGTACTTGGCAGTGAATCGCTCGTACCAGCTCGACATGGAGTCGCCGGCCAGTTGCAGGCCGCCACGCTGGGCAGGCTGCAGGTCTGCGAGGCGTTGCCCGGCGTCAGTCAGCAGATCCGAAAGCCCACGCCCATCGCGGCTGTATCCGGCATTGACCATCTCGGTTCCGGCGTCGATCAGACCGCGGCGCCCGGCATGTTCCACAACGATTTCGGCGTAAGCGGCAATGTTGGCGGCCGATGGCGTAGTGCTGGCAAGCTCGATCAGGTAGGCGCCTTCGCCGACCATCTCCAGCTTGCCCTGCGATTCGAACCACTCGCCCAGGGTCACCGCGTCGAACGGGCGGCCCTTCTCGGCCAGCTCGCGGATCGCGCGGAAAATGGCCTGGTGGTCGCGGCGGTAGAACTGGCCTTCTGCCAGCACGTCAGACACCAATGGCCACGCTTCCGGGGACAGCATCAGCCCACCCAGCACGGCCTGCTCGGCATCGTTGCTGTGCGGCGGCACACGGACCGACTCAACCTCATGCGAGCCGTAAAGCGCAGCCATGCGCTCGACTTCTTGGCGGACGGCGCTCATGCGCTACCGCCTACGCGAGCGAGAGCAGCACGCAGCCTATCAATTTCGTCCTGATCCATCCCCTCATCAGAGGCCGCGGGTCCGCATGCTTCAATCAGTTCTGCTATGGCGGCGCGAGCTTCGCGCATCTCATCTCTGTCGGAACGAAGCGTTTGCGTAAGCGCGGCTTCGTCCATTACCGAAAGTACGTCGATAGGCGCGTTCATGCTGCCACCTGCCGGTCGTACAGGCGGAGCATCGTCTTCTCGGCCGTCAGAGTCTCGAAGTCAGGCACGAAGTTCTCGTGACCCGCTCCGCCGCGCATCCGCCCCGAGTAGAAATCATCATGGGCCACCAGGTCGAAGTAGGCCGCCCAAAACTCAGGGGTCACCAGCGGGGAGCCGGTCGATTCCTTGCAAATTTCCCGAGCTACCCGCAGGCAGCGCCGGACCTGCTGCTGTCGCTTCTCGCGGCCGACGTTCTCCGAGACGTTGGGCAGATTCCCGCCGTTGCGCTTGGTCAGCGAGGATGCGTTGTAGGCCCTCAGCGCCTCTCGGGTGACCTGCGCCAGTCGCTGCGCAAGCTCGTCGCCGGCCGCGTCACTCGGCGCAGCCGATGACGAGAGCTTTTGATCTTCTTCTTTCTCTTTCTCTTTCTCTAGGTAACGCTCATTACCACTTTCGGTAACGCTCGATGCGTTACCTGTTTCGCTAGATTCGCTCGATGGCGCGTTAGCGTACTTGAAGTTTGCGACGCGCTTAGCTGTCTGTGCGCGTTTCTTGGCGCTGGCACCGTTGTGATCAGTGAAGTTGGCGATGGTGATGCCGCCGTCAGCAGAGACGCTTATCCAGCCAAGTTCCTTTAGCGCTTCGGCAAACCCAGCGACACCGGTCTTACGATCAATCTGGCGCAGCGACAGACCCGGCAGATAGCCGTCCTCGGTGTGCTGGTCAGCCATGGCCCACAGCCAGTAAAGGGCGCCGATCACGGCCGCCTCACTGCTATCTGTGGCATCCACAATGGCGGCCACACGCGGGTCGTCCCACAGGTTGCTGCGCATCTTGATCCAGTCCGCGGCCATCTCAGGCAACCTCACCCAGCGGCAACTGCGGCGACGGGTCACGCAGGCGCTCAGCGCGTGCCATTTCCTCCGCGCGAAGCCGTGCGTACTCGCGCATCTCGTCCAGCGTCATCGGCTCGCTGCGCTCCGCCAGTTCGCGGCAGCGCTGCATGTGGGATAGGGTCTGTTCGCGGGTCATGGTCACTTCCTCACCGGGCGGCCACGCATCGGCACGATCTGCTCGGAGCGCAGGCGTTCGTCGCGGCGGAACTGGCCGGGCATGTGCGCCCTCCAGGGGTGCGGCTTCTTGTGCTTGGTCTTCATGCAACGACTCCGCTGCGCAGGCGGCCCATCAACTGCTCGTAGCTCTCGCCGCAGGGCTGCTGCCCTTCGGGGAGGATCGGGGCCAGTTGGCTTGCTTGTGGGGTAAATCTGAGGCCATCGACAGGGTCGTATGGACACCCCCAAATATCTGGCGCCACGACGAAGTCCCCAAAGATCCCGCTATTGGTACGGAAACTCCCGCAGGCAACAATTCGCCCTTCCTGTCCGTTCAATTCCCTACAGGTTCTGGACCACATGATCCTCACCCTCTGACCGACGAAAAACTTAGTCATCTTGGTTCCCCTTATCGGCCTTCTTCAGGGCCTCGAAATTCAAGATTGATGCCGTGTTGCCTGGCAGCTTGTAGAGGCGGTCAAGCTCTGCCGTTGCCGCGTGTTGGACGGCCTCCGCTACAGAAGCGAGGCCGTGTACCTGTGCGTAGCGCTCAAACCGCGCTCGCTCTGCGTTCGTGAGCCTAATTTCGGTATCCATCAGTCCTCATCAGGGCCTGTAATGCCCCTTCAAGCCGCATCGGCATCGCGCTTACCCTTCTCCATCGCAGCGAGGCCAGCGAGCGCAAGGTCATGAACAAAGGTCGCAGGCTGTCGCCCATTGAACTTTGCTAATGCCTGGATCAGCTCGTAAGTCGTGTCGTTGAAGCGCGTCTTGATGACGTTGTCGCGAATGTGTGTGGGGTCGGCGTACATGGGGGTTTCTATGGCGGTAGTTGAAAAAATGGGTTCAAACGTCGTGCAGATCGTTCGGCATCGCTCGCGCGTCTTCGCTGCCCAGTGGGTCGGCGAGAGGCTGGTTGTTTGGGTGCTGCGACGTGGGTAGGCACTCGCTCGGCGCCGTCAGTGCGAGAACGCGTTCAAGATGCCGGCGATCCTGTTCAAGGCGCTTCGCAGTTACTGCAAGCCTGGTGAGCGCTTCTTTTTGCATCCAGCTATGAGCTTCTTCCCACGTCGGGAAGTACGGCTTGTAGGAAGCTTGCCGAACGGCCCATTTGTCCACCTTTCGCCTGCGAATAGCGGCGAGACCAATCGTCGGGAACCATGCGTAGGGAAGTTTCGCGCTCATCTCTCACGCCCTCTTGCGCTTGGGGGCGGGGGCTGGTTGGGCTGGCCCGAAGATCACCTCGTCTCGCCCAATGTTCAGCGACTGAGCAAGCTTGGTTACGACATCCAAGCGGCGCGGGATGGTCCCGCTCTCGTACTTAGAAATGTCGGCCTGCGAACAGCCACACCGGGCAGCAAGCTCTGCCTGGGTGAGGCCGGCACGTGCGCGCGCGGCGCGGAGATGGTGGGTAGTGTCCATGGACACGATATTGCTCTGAAGAATAATGACTGTCAAGCATATTCTTCAGGCAGCCTTACCCAGGGCATTCCTATCGGGAATAATTGCGGAATGGATAGAAGAGAAGCCTTCGGGCAAGCCATCCGCCAGCTACGCAAGGCGGCCGAACTGAATCAGGAGCAGCTTGCTGAACGGCTGGAGGATGTACCTGGATTGAAGCAGGCAGACATCTCAAAGATCGAGAACGGCCGCCACAAGTCGCCGGACATGCACATAGCGCCTCTTGCAGACGCACTGGGCGTTTCCACGGCTGAAATTGCGGGGCTAGTGGAGCAGATCCTGAATGGGGAGGAGGGACGACTTCAACAGCGACATGTGGCCGCTGAAGCGCCATCTGTGGTGCCTCTGATAGGCTGGGTCCGTGCTGGCATGTGGGACCAGGTTGAGAACCCTTTCGACCCAGACGTGGCGCAGGGCGCTGTGCCTACTAATACTAAGGTCAGCCCCCGTAGCTACGCCCTGCAGGTCAAAGGCGATTCGATGACGAACCCGGCTGGCTGGCCCACCTTCCCGGAGGGGACAACCATCATCGTAGACCCGCGCAGGACTGCGGAGTCTGGAGACCTGGTGATCGCCCAAGTAGATGAAGATCAGCAGGCGACGTTCAAGAGGCTTGTCCGTGACGCTGGAGCCACCTATCTAGTGCCGCTAAACCCGCGATATCCGACGCTCACCGTTGACCAGCCAGTGCGCATCTGCGGGGTAGTGGTGACCGTGGCAGAGCGGCCAGTCAACTAGAGGCGGCAAGCTCCATGGCTTGCCGCATCTAATTATCTGCCCCAACTGTAGCCATGAGCGCCGCAGTTGCGCTCCAGTGAACTCATTGCCTCTTGAGCCGTGAACTGCCCGGATCGATATCCATCTATGTTGGCCTGAACGATTGCCCGACAGTTCTTGGGTAGGCCTGTGTCGCCGTAAGTGTCGCGGCTATTGGGATCGCAAAAGTTCGAGCAGCCGGCTAGCCCCGCCGCGGCCAAGCATGCCGCTGCCAGGATCTTCATATGGCTTCTATTGCTCATCGAAGCCGTACGGGTCTTGCTGCTGAGCCGCTGGCTGGCTAGGAGCGTACACAGGCTGCTGAGGCTGGTAGTAGCCGCCAGAGTTTGGATACGGGTTCACAGTACCCTGCCGGCCTGTGTAAGGGTTCACGTTGCCCTGAGTCGAATAGTTGTCCAGCTTGGTGTTGTTGGGCGCGCTGCGATAGTGCGGCTGCACATACGTGCCGTTTGATCTGTAGTAGCCCTTCACGTGTGTCTGTGCCAGCGCCGATCCTGCAGTGAGCGCAAGCGCCAAACCTAAGACAATCGTCTTCATCTCCCATCCCCTTCATAAGCCGTCATTGGCTACTAGATGCTAGCAACGGCGAGCCCCGCACGCGCAGACAAATAGCGACGCGGGCGACCGTCTGTCGGGGAGGCAAAAAATATTTCTAGATATGCACTTGACGAATATTCGTCAGGCGCATATAGTTCTCCCATCGCCCACGGGCAGGGGAGAACGAGATGGCCGCAGCACTCAACTACGCGCGCATGCCGGGTCCAGGCGACCTGTGGCAGCCGCTGGAGGACAGCTCTCTGGCCGACGAGCATGCAGACGAGCTTTCCATTGGGCTGCACCGTAGCGGCTCTGTATTCGCTGAGGCGCTGGGCGAGCTGAGCGACGAGCAATGCACGCTGATCGCCGGCCATCTGGCCGACGGCAACGACGCTGGCGCCGCCGAGATCCTCCGCACGCTGGTTAGAGACTACATCGAAAGCGAGATCGCCCGGCGCAGCGACGAGGTTGGCGCATCGCGACTGGAAGCCGTGCAGCGCATGCTCACGGTCTACGAAGTCAAGCCGCGCACCGCGCCGGCCCAGCCGTGGAGGACTGCGGCATGAACACAGTCACACACGAGCATGTCGCCGACTGGTGCGCCGCGCGTCCCCGTGCGAAGGACGGACTTTCGGACTGCAAAACCTGCCCGATTCACAGTGCATGCGCGCAATTTACTGGTCCGCTAACTCAGGATTCTCTCAACGCTCACAACCAAAAAGTTGTCGATGCGTTCGTGGCTCACTTTGGAGGTGTCGCATGACCGCCCCTTTCGCTGTGGATGTGCTGGCGGTGATGAAGCGCGCCCTGATTATGGGGCTACCGCTTAGCAGAGTTGACGACATGGCAGCCGCCACCGCCGCCGTGGCCGAGCTGATCGACAAAGCCGCAGAAGCGGAAAAGGTCATTCGCAATGCCGTAGCCGCTGATGAAATCCACATCGCTTATGAGGATTACGCCGACGATTTGCGCGCCGCCCTTGATCGCTGCGGAGGTGCGCAATGAGCTGGCCCTACTGGCTCGTCGGCGTGGTGATCGTGCTGCTGCTGTGTCTGGCGTTTCGGCGAAAAGTTGTGGCTGATTATGTTGATAACTTCTTTCTACAAGAAGATGCCATTAAATTTTCCATTCTGATGGATAAGCGCAACTGCGACTGCTTCATTTCTTACAAGCCGATGAGCAGCAGGTCGTGGCAGGTCCGCTGCTACCGCCGGAAGGAGAGGAGCGAATGAGCAAGATCGAATATTCGGACGCAGATAAGAAGCGAATCCGCGGGATGGTCAAGGCGTTCTCAGGGGCGCGTGGTTTTTTGGACCCAAGATACGGTGTCTGCCATGCGCTGTACAAATGGTATGTATGCGGAGAAGGCAGAGTAGAGGCGTATCAAGACTCAATTGAACTCATGCAACGAAGCTTGGGCTGGGATAACTATCTTGAAGGATTTGTTGGCTATGGGAATGGGCACCCAGCTTCTAACCCGCACGCCGTGGACTGGCGCAAAGCATGGCTGGACAAGTTAATCAAAGACTGCAAGGAAGCTATCAAATGAGCGTCGTGATGTTCCCGGTGCAGGACTCGTTCGACAAGTACCAGGTGTCGCACGTGCACAGGCTGGCGGTTGAGATGGGCCTGGACCCTCGGCAAGCAGTGCGCGACTTCCTCACCGCAGAGAACCCCAAACAGCAGCGCGCAGAGATGGCAGAGCAAGCCCGGCGCGCTCGGATGCAGCAGAACATCGGAGAGATGGCATGAGTACGGATAAGTTGATGCGCGAAGGACTGTTCCACAAGCACATGGCTACCAAGGATAGTGAATTCTTTGCACTGATCGATGCAACTGGCGGCTGGCCGGTCGGATACAAGTTCGTGGGGTTTGAGCATACGACTGAGAGGGCGGCAGGCTACTGCAACTCCCCTCATAACAATGGGTGGTGGACAGTCATAGCAAGCGCGGATGACTACTACTTGTGGAAACTCAGTCCTGAAGCTCTGCAAAAGATCGCAAATGCCGTTGTATCCGAGATCAGGCTGACGAAGGTCGATGCAAATAACATCTCGGTGAAGAACTTCAGGGGCTACAAGTCCGCCCTCTCCGGTGGAGTTAAGGCATGAAAACGACCGCAGAGATGATCGCCGTGATGCAGGCGTTTGAGCGCGGGGAGGATATCCAGTGCATCCGCCTGGGCATCGTGGACGATTGGGTCAAGTGCACAACTCCGCCATACAAGTGGAACTGGGTCGGTTACGACTACCGCATCAAGCCCCGCGAGCCGAGGGTGATTTGGGTGAATGAGTACACCGGGAACGGCGATATCAAGTTCTACGGGCATGCAGACGAGGCTAGTGCACGTGGCGCTGCCGGCCATGTGGCTCGCGTCGCCATCAAATACATCGAGGTGATCGAATGACCAGCTACGAGCAAGCCCGAGTGTCATACGAGTCGTACCTGCGGCGCACTGACCTGTTTTGCTTCTTGTCTGGCGTGTGCGTTGGAGTGCTGGGGACTATTTTTGTCATGGTGGTGCTGTGATGGCCCGGGAGCTGGCGCACGACGCAATCGCCAACTTGGATACTCCGCCGGATTGGTTGAAAGAAATGGTTAATCCGGAAGCCAATGTTGTTCCAAACGTGGAAATGGTGGCGTTGAAGGATCTTCGTAAGTTTCGCGACCTCATCGGATTTGCGCTCTGGCAAGCAATCCAGCTACCAGAGACGGACCCGCGCCGAGACTACATCAGACAGGCAAACGAACTGGTATTGATGATTGATAGCCAAAAGCAGGACTCCGTCAATGAATGACCTAATGCGCCATCTAGATCAGAACTTCGCCCGCGAGTTCCGCGCAATCCCGAAGCCCGACGGCCTGATGAGCATCGACTGCACGGGGATCATGAAGGGCAACGCCGACCTTGAGTTGTCGGATATCGAACGAATTGAAGGCATCTGCGCGATGCCCAAGGAGATTGGATATGAGTGAGACGAAGTGGACGCCTGGGCCGTGGCTGGTCAATACAGCGGGCGTTGGCAGTAGCTACGGCGGCATCGAGGTTACCGAGTTCTACGTCTACAACCCCAAGGTTGTGAAGAACGTGGCGATTGCCGCCGACATTGTTGATCCGAAGACAGGACAACCAAGCGAAGCCAACGCCCGCCTCATCTCTGCGGCGCCGGAGCTTTACGAGGCGCTTAGCCGACTGGAGCAGTACGGCCACACCGATGCAACATGGGACTTCGCTATGCGCGCAATGGCCAAAGCCCGAGGTGAGCAATGAAGCTGCATGTCCTGTTCGCTCAGCGCAAGGAGAGGTATCCGGGGGAATACGCGCCTGAAGCTCTGCACTGCATTGATGAGTACGCCGCTGAAGAAAACCCCTCGTTTCTGCTTGAGATTAAGTCAGACTCTCTAGCTTCGGACGAGTTTTCGGCAGTAGAGATCATCACCCTGGATTTCAACGGCGCCAAGGTTCATTCAATCCTGAACCCCACGCACGAAGTGATCGCCGCATCTATTGGAGGAGAGCAGCCATGAGTAAGCCGTCGTGGGACACGGCCCCGGAGTGGGCGAATTGGCTGGCGATGGATGGGAACGGTGAATGGTACTGGTACGAATCAAAACCCGAATGGAGATTCAATATATGGCGGTCGGAGGATGCCTCTTGCGGAGCGGGGTATACGACTACCGCAATCGACAGCTTGGAGCAGCGCCCATGATCGTCACCCGCTCAATCCACGTCCCGACTGCAGCCGAACGCCTCGCAGCATGGGCATACCGCTACAAGCTGCTGCATGGGCCGCAGTTCAACCGTCAATTCACTTTCAAGGCAGGCAAGCAATGAGCAATTCCGGTTCGTCCTCATCGTCTGGCGGCATCGGCTTCGTGGGCCTGCTGACCATCGTTTTCATCGTGCTGAAGCTGACCGGCTACATCGCGTGGTCTTGGTGGTGGGTGCTTTCTCCGGTTTGGATTTCATCGTTGATCGCAATCCTGATTGTCCTTGGCGCAATTCTCATCGTGGCCGCACGACGATAGATCGTCCGCGAACTGCGCGCGCCTCCTTGGGCTGGCCGGAAGCCTGACGCAGTACCGGCACTTTTCCGGCTGCGGCCTCGCCCTGGATCAGGGGACATGTAACAGAGGCCGCAGCCGGAAGAGTTTACGGATGGGCGCCGAAGCCGCCGCCACAGCGAGATCAATTTATGGTGAAGAAGGTAACCACTACCTGCAATTGGTGCTTCAGATCATTTGAAGCGCTCCTCAAAGAGGTCAACAGAGGGAGAGGAAAGTTCTGCGGGATTTCTTGCGCAAATGCATTCAAGTCTTCATCAAGAAAAAATCCAAATTCCCGAAAAGAGTGGATAGAGAAAAATAAGAACACAGAATGGTACGTAGCTCAGCGGAAAGCACACCATGCAGTTGAGCAGGCACTCAGGACAGGAAGGTTAGCCAAGAGAGACTGTGAGCGGTGCGGAAGTGACATAAGAGTGCATGCCCACCACGATGACTATTCAAAGCCTTTAGCAGTTGAGTGGCTTTGTGTTTCATGCCACAGGAAACATCATGGAGGAAGCGTGCGCGCATCTTGCAATCTACAAGCCACAAGGAGAACGACGTGAATGCAGTAGTCGCAACGAAGCAGGAATCTCAGATGCCGGCAGTAGCGGAAGGTTCCGCGATTCTGGCCGTCATCTCTCGCGCCGCGTCTGACCCGAACACCGACGTGGACAAGATGGAGCGCCTGATGAGCATGTACGAGCGCATCGAGTCCAAGCGCGCTATGGCGGCGTATCAGGCTGACTTGGCCGAGATGCAGGAAGCGCTTCCCTCCGTGGGCGAGCGCGGCAACGCGGCCAACCGCTACACCTATGCCCTGTGGGAGGACATCAATGCGGCGATCAAGCCTGTGCTGAAGCGCTACGGGTTCGCCCTGTCGTTCCGGACCGACTGCCAGAAGGACGCCATCAGCGTGACCGGCGTGCTGACCCACCGTGATGGTCACCGGGAAGAAACCACGATCAGCCTGCCGGCAGACAGCAGCGGCAACAAGAACGCCGTGCAGGCTGTGGCGTCGTCGGTCTCCTACGGCAAGCGATACACTGCTGGGGCCCTGCTGAACCTGACCAGCCACGGCGAGGACGACGATGCTTTCGCTGCTTCCACCGGCTACGACATCACCGCTTGGGCCGATTCCATCAAGGACGCCAAGGACAAGACCGAACTCGACCGCATTGGCAACGAGCTGAAGTCGAAGACCGGCATCCCCGCGCAAGCCCTACGCCAGATCCGCGCCCTGTGGGCTGCCAAGGCCAAGGAGTTCGCAAAGTGAAGGCAAACGAAGCTCAGGATTCGCAGGAATGGCTGCTGGCCCGATCCGGCAAGTTCACGGCTTCGCGTGCGGCAGATTTGATGGCACGCACGAAGTCCGGCCCGGCCGCAGCGCGGTCCAATCTGATCGCAACGCTGGTGGCCGAGCGCATCACCGGGCAGCCCGTCGAGGGCTGCCGGAACGCAGCGATGGAACGCGGCATCGAGCTGGAGGCCGAAGCACGCGACGCATACAGCTTCCATGCCGGAGTAGCCGTGGAGGAAGTCGGCTTCATCGTCTGCCCATGGCTTCCAAACACTGGATGCTCTCCGGATGGCCTGGTCGGCGACGAAGGGCTGGTCGAGATCAAGTGTCCGTCTGCAATGGGCAAGCACTTGGATGCACTGCTCTACAACGGCCACGCGACCGAATACCTGTGGCAGATCCGGCACCAGTTGATGGTCACAGACCGCCAATGGGTGGACATCGTCAGCTACGACCCTCGCTGGCCCGAACATCTGCAATTGGCGGTGCGCCGTGTCTACCGCGACCAAGCCGCGATAGATGAACTGGCCGCAGAGATCCGCAAAGCCGACGCCGAGGTGGAAGCCCGAATCGCTCAACTACAAGAGAAGGCCGCAGCATGACCGACAAGAAATTTATCACTGGCCTCATTGTGAAGCCGAAACACGAGCGCGCCCCGGGGTACGTCATCTGCAAGCTGTCGATCAAGCGCGAGGAACTAATCGCTTGGTTGCAGGAGCAGGATGGCGAGTGGGTCAACGCGGACATCAAGGAGTCCCAGGGCGGCAAGCTCTACGCCCAGGTTGACGAGTGGAAGCCGGATAGGCAGCAGCAGCCCGAGCGCAGGCCGCAGCAGAGGTCACAACCTAAGCCGGCTTCCGACGAATTCGATGATGACAACATCCCTTTTGACTAAGAGGGACACGCCATGACTACCAAAGAAATTTGGCGCGTGGTTCCTTCAGTTCCAGAGCTTCTCGCATCGAGTGAAGGGCGAATTATGGTTATTCCTTATCGCAAGCCACTAGCGCGTGGGAGTGGATGTCGTCCGTATGGAGGAACACCAATGCGTGGCGCATGGGATGGAGTCAGATACATCTACCAATTCCGAGGACGAAATTACAAGGTCGCTCGTTTGGTTTGCGAAGCATTTAAAGGTCTGCCAACAGAAGAGCGCAATGTCTGCATGCACCTTGACGAAAACGCAAGGAACAACCGCCCCGATAACTTGGAGTGGGGCACACAGAAAGAAAATCTCAACGCGCCAGGGTTCTTGCGGTATTGCCGCAGCCGCCTAGGCGACAGAAGCCCATTCATAATTGGAAAGCGCAAAAGGACCGAAGCATGACCCCGACCATCACCCCCGAGGCGCTCGAGCGTGCTGTACAAGCCTACGCTCGAGCACAGGATATGGACCACAACCACTACGATGCGCTGCATTCCGCGCTTACAGCCGCCCTACCCGAGCAGGCATCATCTACTGCTGCTGTCTTTCCAGATGCCTGGGCAAACCCAGTCAATCCGGATGACGTGGTAAGTGCGAGCAAGCTTGATTCGCTCCGCAATCACAATGGGGCGCCAGGCAAGAAACTCGCGGAGCGATATACGAAGGCGCTGTATGCAGCGCAGCCGCAGGCCGCTGGCGTGCAAGTTGATTGCGGCGGGTGCGCTCCTACGGTCCTGGTGGATGCGCAGCCGCAGGCCGAGCAGCAGGGCGCCTGGGGTGCGTTGGCTGCGTTCGTTCGAGTGGCTGCGCGGCGCAAGGCAGAGCTTGGCGAGCTGTCTCCCGAAATGGATAAGTGCCTGCGGGATGGAGTGGAGGCCCTCGCCGCCCGCCAGCCGGTTGACCCGGCGTGGTCCTTGCACGACCGCGTGGAGTTCGCGCTTCGCGATGCAGGCTTCGACCTTAGCGAGGCATCGCGCATTGCTGCCGCAGCGGACAACGCCCGCCAGCCGGTGGGGGAGCCGATTGGCACCGTGCACAACGGGAATCTTGTCTGGCTGCCGGACGCGCATGCACCGAATGGTTCGTGGCTCTACACCACCCCGCCCGCGGCCGTGGACCTTAGCTTCCTACGGTTGCATTGCGCTGGACGCATAAAGGAAGCCGATAGGGATAGATTGTCAGCCGGCCATGGAGGTGATGAGCGCGGTCAAGCGCTGGCAAACGCCAAGCGAAAAGCATACGAAGATGTGCTGGGGCTGATCGACGGCAAGGCGGCACGGTCGTGAGCGGGGTCGAACAGCGGGCGCAGGAGTTGCTGGACGCGCACTGCCCCATCGACTACAACCGCGCCCTCACTGGCGCGAATGTAGCAATCTTCAAACGGGCCGCCCTGGATGCAATCGCCGCCGCCCTCGCCTCGCAGCCCCAGGCGCCCGCAGCTGCTGTGCCTGACGGGTTCGTGCTAGTGCCGCGGGAGCCGACCGACGACATGCTGGATAAGGCGAACGGCGAAAAGGTCGGCGGCCATTGCTACTACTGCAGCCAGGAGTATGCGAGCTACGGCGATGCGAGTCGCGTATGGGCCGCCATGCTCGCCGCCGCGCCGGCGCCGGGGGTGGATCGTGGCTGAGCGCCCCTGCCTCGGCCCGAACTGCCAGGGCCACCCGCACAGCCCGGAGTGCCGCGCGGAGTATGCACGTAGCTTGGGATCGAATGGGAGTAAGGTGATGAACATCGTTGAGCGCGCTAAGGATCTAGCGCATCGGGCGCATGCCGGGCAGGTGGACAAAGCCGGTCGGCCCTACATAGAGCATGTGGCGCGGGTTGCTGCAGCAGTGAGCGATGACCCCGAGGCCGAGGCTGTGGCTTGGCTGCATGACGTGCTGGAGGACTGCCCAGGCTATGGAGAAGAGTTCTGGTGCAACTTCCCTGCTTGGTGTACTGCGGCGGCAGAGAAATGCAGTCGATTGCCCAGACTTCGGGATGCCGATTATTACGGTCGCATACTTAGGAACCAACTGGCCCTGCGCGTCAAGCTAGCCGACATCGCCGACAACAGCGATGAGGCAAGACTAGCCCTGCTGGACGAGAAGACTGCAGCCCGGCTCCGGCGGAAGTACGCCAAGGCGCGGAAGATGCTGAAGGGAGGGGATGATGGGCGCGGCTGAGCGGCTTCTCACTCTCCCCGAGGCGGCTAGGCGCTGCGAGTGCAGCGTCAGGACGCTACGCCGGGCCATCGATGCCGGCGAGTTGGTCGTAACGCGGGTTGGCTCCAGCGCCCGCTCCGACCGCATCCACCCTACTGATCTAGCCCTGTTTTGGGCAAGCAAGCGGATACAGCAATGCCCGTCACCAAGCGTTCAAACGGACACTATCAGGTCACTGTCTGCTTCGGTGGACGAACGCATCGAAAGACTTCTCGGCACTGGAACTACGCGGCCGCGAAAGAGTACGAACGCAAGTGGCTCGCGTCAGTCAAGGACGTTGCGGCTGGTCGCCAGCAAGAGCGGTTGATTCCGGAAGGGATTGAGAAGTACCTGACTGAGGTGTTGCCGCGCCTCAGCTCTGAGGAAAAGGCGAAGTCGCATGTTCGCCGCTTACTACCCTACGTGCGCAACCGGAAGATGACGGAGATTGCCCAGGTGTGGGCAGAGATCCAGGCTGTGGAGATAAAGAAGTCCCCGGCTACCGTAAATCACAAGGGGCGCATCCTGCGGCAGATAAGCCGGCTGGCGTGGAAGTCTTGGGGGTGGATCGATCGGCCTGCCGCCATCACGCTCCTACCGGAGCGGCCTCGCGAGACATTCCTGACCGTCGCACAGGTTGAGGCCCTAGCTCAGGCATGCACTGATCAGGCAGCCGCTGAATACGTGCTTCTGGCGGCCTATACCGGCATCCGGCGGGGGCATCTGCTGCGGCTGACAAAGCATGAGGTCAAGGATGGATTCATCCGGCTTGATCGCAGCAGCAAGACGCGGACGCTGCAGATGGTCCCGTTGCATCCGAAGGTCGAGAAGATCGCGGGGCGTCTACCACTGGCGATCACTGAGCACGAGCTGCGCAAGCAGTGGATGGCAGCGCGAGAGGCTTGCGGGCTAGAGCACGTCCGTTGGCACGATCTGCGCCACACCTGTGCATCTTGGCTTGTTCAAGCGGGCGTACCACTGCACACAGTTTCTGAATTGCTCGGCCACTCGTCCATGACGATGACGCGTCGATATGCCCACCTGGCACCCCAGCACCTCGCCGATGCGATCGCCAAGCTGGCATAGACTGCACAAAAACTGCACAGCGACATGAGTGTTGAAATGCCTTGGAAACGCTGAAAGCCTTATGGCTCAATGGTGCCCGGAGCCGGAATCGAACCGGCATGGGGTCGCCCCCGGCGGATTTTAAGTCCGATGCGTCTACCAGTTTCGCCATCCGGGCCTGGTGGCGCGTAGCGTGCCTGATCGCGCGGCGCTTGTGAACCGCGGGCCATGCCGATCCGCCATGCGCTCGAGAACGAGAGGCCACATGCCAACATCGGCAGCCCTAAGTACCGCCACCGAAAAGTCCCCGATACCGCCGCCACGGCGGCACCGGGGATGCCAACGGCAAGCCTGATTCGCGGCGCTCAGATCGCGCGCGAGTAGCGCGCCGGCTGGTCGGGCTGGCGCAGGTAGCGGTCGAAGCACATGGCGATCAGGCGCAGCAGCGGGCGGCCGCGGGCGGTGGCCTGGACCACGCCGTCGCGGTAGTCGGCCAGACCGTCCGCGCACAGCGGCGCCAGTGCGCGCAGTTCCTCGCGGAAGTAGCTGGCGAAGTCGATACCGTGGCGCTGCGCCACCGCTGCCGCGTCCACCCGCCCCTGGCACATCAGCTGCTGGATCAGCTCGGCGCGCAGGGCGTCGTCGGCACTGAGCTGCAGGCCGCGCAGCACCGGGCTGTCGCCGGCGTCCACGGCCGCTTCCCAGGCCGGCAGGTCGCGCTGGTTCTGGCTGTAGCTGGCGCCGATGCGGCTGATCGCGCTGACCCCCAGGCCCAGCAGGTCGGTGTCGGCGTGGGTGGTGTAGCCCATGAAGTTGCGGTGCAGGCTGCCCTGCCGCTGCGCGCGCGCCAGGTCTTCCTGCGGCAGCGCGAAGTGGTCCATGCCGATGTACTGGTAGCCGGCCGCCGAGAGCCTGCTGACCGCCAGCCCGAGCAACGCCAGCTTCTGTTCGGCGTCGGGCAGATCGGCGTCGGCGATACGCCGTTGTGCCTTGAACAGCTGCGGCATGTGCGCGTAGCCGTAGACCGCCAGGCGGTCCGGGCGCGCCGCGATCACCGTCTCCAGGGTCTGTTCGAACCCGGCGAGGGTCTGCCGCGGCAGGCCGTAGATCAGGTCGACGTTGACCGAGCGCATGCCGTGCACGCGGCAGGCGCGCAGGATGTCCAGGGTCTCGTGCACGCCCTGGCGCCGGTTGATCGCCTGCTGCACCAGCGGGTCGAAATCCTGGATGCCCAGGCTGGTGCGATTGAAGCCCAGTTCGGCCAATGCGGCGATGTCCTGCGGCGTCACCGTGCGTGGGTCCAGTTCGATGGACATCTCGCGGTCCGGCGCCTGGCTGAAGCGGAACAGCCCGCGCAGGCCCTGCACCAGTTCGCCCAGCAACTCGGGAGCGAGGAAGTTGGGGGTACCGCCGCCCAGGTGCAGTTGCACCACCTCGCGCTCGCCCTCGAAACACGCGGCCATCATCGCGGCCTCGCGCAGCAGCCGCTGCACATAGGTGCGGCCGCGCTGCGGGTCGCGGGTGATCACCCGATGGCAGCCGCAATAGAAGCAGGGATTGCGGCAGAACGGCACGTGCACGTACAGCGACAGCGGCCGCCGCGGATCGCTGGCCTGGACCGCGGCGAACAACTGCGCCGGGCCGAAACCGGTCTGGAAATGCGGCGCGGTCGGGTATGAGGTGTAGCGCGGGCCGGGACGGTCGTAGCGGCGCAGCAGGTCGGCGTCGAAGGTCCAGGCGGCGGAGGGATCGGGCGCGGTCAGGATGTCCATGCCCCGAGCATGCGCGGCGCCCGGCACGGCCGCCTTGACCTGGATCAATCCGCGCACGCAGCCGGCGGCAGCGGCGATGCCGGCTCGAACGGGCGCCAGCTCATCTGGTGGCGGCGCCAGAACGTCTCGGCGATGCGCTGGGCGATGTCGTCGGCCAGCAGCCGCATCGGCGTGTTGGGCAGCTCGGCGGTCGTGGCGCGGAACAGGCCCAGCCAGCGCTGGAACAACAGTGCGCTGAGTTCGCGCATGGCCATGTGCCGCGGCATCGGCGCGCCGCGGAAGCGGCGGGTGCCGCGCAGCATCGCCGACCAGAAATCGCACAGCTGCTGCTGGTGCGCGTCCCAGTCCTCGATGTGCGCGGCGAACACCGCCGACAGATCGGCGTCGGCGCGCACGCGGCGGTAGAACGTCTCCACCAGCGCCCGCACCTCGGCCTCGCTGCACAGGTCCGGCCCCGGCAAGGGCATGCCCTCGATCTGGTCCTGCATGGTCCGCTCCACGTCGCTCGACGCCGACAGTCTCCACGCCGCCACCGCGGCGGCCTTGATCAGGATCAATGTCGGCATGGCCGGCACTGCCTAGTCTGCCGCTGCGGCATGCGCCGACGCCGGTGTCGACGGGGGATCGGCGGCCAGGCGGCTGGCAGGCGCGGCGACGTGTGTGGCGCTGCCCCCTTGGCGCATGCCGCATCCTCCTTTCGCGATGGAATCCACCGTCATGGCCTCTCCCGACGATCCGCTGCTCGACCCGCTCGATCCCGGTACGCCACGCCCGCTGGTGCAGCGGCTGGGGGTGATCCTGTGGCCGAGCTTCCTGGTGGCCGGCGCGATGAGCGTGCTGTTCTTCGCCCTGGTCGATCCGCTGGCGCTGCGCGACATCACCTTCCCCGGCCGCCAGCTGAGCCGCGAGCTGGGCTATACGGTGGGCTTCTTCATGTTCTGGCTGGCGACGCTGGCCTCGAGCCTGCTGACCGGCTTCCTGTTGCGTCCGGCGCCGCACGGCGACGCCGCGCCGCTGTCCTGAGCCGGCTGCCGATGCCTCGCCCGATCCACTTGCATGTCGTCACCTCGCCCGCAGCCACGGCAGGACCGGCGCCGCCACATCGGTACACGCAGTTCCGACGCGTGGTGCTGTGGCTGCTGTTCGCCGCCTTCTACCTGCTGCCGTGGCTGCGCTGGCAGGGCCGGCAGGCGCTGCTGCTGGATCTGCCGGCACGGCGCTTCGACGTGTTCGGCTGGACCCTGTGGCCGCACGACGTCGGCTGGCTGCTGCTGGCGCTGGGCGCCGCCGCGGCCTCGCTGGCGGTGCTCACCACTCTGGCCGGGCGCCCGTGGTGCGGCTTCGCCTGTCCGCAGACGGTGTGGAGCCATGCCTTCGCCTGGATCGAACGGCGCTTCGCCGACTGGCCGGCCGCGGCACGGCACCTGCTGTGGGCGACCGTGGCGCTGTGGACCGGGGTCAGCTTCGTCGGCTACTTCGTGCCGATCGCCGACCTGGTCGCGCGCCTGCATCCGTTCGCCTGGAGCGGTGGGGAGACGTTCTGGGTACTGTTCTATGCACTGGCCACCTGGGGCAACGCCGGCTTCCTGCGCAGCCAGGTCTGCCGCTACCTGTGCCCGTACGCGCGCCTGCAACCGCTGCTGTGCGACCGCGACACGCCGCTGGTCGGCTACGACGCGATGCGCGGCGAACCGCGCGGCGCCCGCGCCTGTGGCACTGGCAGCATCGCCCAGCGCGGGCGGCGCCTGCTCGACCCCGTCACCGCCCGCGACTATGCCGTGCGCGCCAGCATCGCCCAGCTCGCCGGCCAGGGCGGCAGCCGCGGCGAGGCCCTGGCCGCGTATGCCGGCACCCTGCCCAAGTTCAGCGCCGAACAACTCGGCGACTGCGTGGCCTGCGACGCCTGCGTGCAGGCCTGCCCGGCCGGCATCGATCCGCGCAATGGTGCGCATTACGCCTGCACCGCCTGCGGCGCGTGCGTCGAGGCCTGCGACCGCAGCATGGATCGCCACGGTTTCGCCCGCGGCCTGTTGCGTCTGGCCGGTGCCAATGCCATCGATCGCCAGCCGCGGCACTGGTGGCGCCGGCCGCGGCTGCTGGGCGGCGCCGCCACGCTGCTGGCGGCGTTGCTGGCGTGGTGGTGGCTGGCGGCGTGAGCCGGGCCGAGTCGACCGTGGCGACTCATAGGGCGCGGCGGAACCGCTGCCGCCCCCTGGGGCAGCGACGGACATTTTTTTGCAACGAAGGGCTAGCGCACCTGCTGGCAGGCGTGTAGAATGCGCGGCTCCCAAGCGGGAATAGCTCAGTTGGTAGAGCGCAACCTTGCCAAGGTTGAGGTCGCGAGTTCGAGTCTCGTTTCCCGCTCCAAATAGCGTCACTTGCTTTCTACGATGCAAGTGAACCACCGAAAAAAGGAGCCAAGGCTCCTTTTTTCGTTTTCGCGGTCTGCGGACTCGACAGCGACGCTGCCCGAATCAGCGCCGATCCGCCAATCCGCCGCGCAGCGAACCTCTCACTTCAGCGGATTCTCCGGCTCCCTGCCCCGCAGTGCCTTGTCCTGCCGGCAGGTCTTCAAGGGCTGGGCCGTCGCCGACTCGATCGCGGTCACCTCGCGGGTGTCGTCGCGCGCATGCACCTTCAGGCAGGCGCAGCCGTAGCCGGCGCTGCCCGTCCCGGTCGCCACCCAGCGCGCCTGGGAGAACGTCGGCCATGTGCCCTCGGCCTGGTGCCCGCCCTGCTGGCCGACCGTCCACTCGCCGTCCTTGTCCACGAGCGTGGCGTTGCCTGGCGAGGGATTGTCGAACCAGCCGCAACGCGTGACGGCACCGGCAGGCGGCGTGGCATCGGCGACAGCGCACAGGCCGGTCATGGCAACCAGGGCCGCACCGAATACGCTGGCGAAACGCAAAACAGGTCGCGATGGATTCATGACATCAGGATCGAGGGACGAGACCGGCATCATCGCAAATCGGCGTCCGCCGGCGCTGCCGGGAGGCCCAGCAGGCGGCAAGGCGCAGCGCCGATGCCGCCTCTCCTGTTCGATGCGCTGCCGCCGCGCGATCGCAGTGCCGTCGTGTGTCCGTTCTACGCCCTGTCCTGGTTCGATACCGTCGGCTGCCAGCGGTTCGTGCTGTACAACCGGCGCTTCTGGGCGGCGGCGCCGTAGCGGCGACGCAGCGTCGCCGGCGCCGGGCGCACCGCGGTCGCGGTAGGGAAAACCGCAGCTGGCTCGTCTATCTACCGCAACGTCGCCCTGCGGGAGACGCTGCCGCGCGCTGCTGCCGGGTCCCGCACCGTCTTTCCAGAGCATCCGCTGCATGCAGACCCTGATCCAACGCGGCATGGCCGCCCTTCGCCAGAACGACGTCGACGGCCTGTACAGACTGTGGTCCAGCACGACCGTGCTCAACCATCTGCAGGAGGCCGACCTCGATGTGCTGATGCAGCGCTGCGACGCCCGGATCCAGGCAGCGCCGGGCGACCCGGCGCCATGGCGGCTGAAGTGCCTGATCTACCTCGACCGCAGCGCGCACTTCACCAGCGACCGCCGGCAGGCGCTGCGCACCGTCGCCGAGTGGGCCGGACGCGCGATCGGCCTGGACCCGCACGACGCCGAGGCGCACCGCCTGCTCGGCAGCGCGCACTACTGGCTGGACGAACCCGCATCGGCGATCAGCGCCTACCGCAACGCCCACGCGCTGCAGCCGCAGGTGGACCTGCAGGTCCGCCTGTTCGAGATGGAATCGCTGCCTGCCGGGCAGTCGCCGCAGCTGCTGCAGTTGGACTTCCGCGACGGCAACGCCTGCCACTACTACAGCGCCGGCGTCTCCATCGGCAAATGGAAACACGCCGGGATGGAGCCGGCCGATGCCGGCTACGTCGACGCGGTGCAATTCGCCCTTTACGAGCACGGCACCACGCTGTTCCGGCAAGCCCTGGAACTGGGCGAGGCCGCCACCTGCAATACCGACCCCCATACCTTCGTGATGTGCTGCAACAATCTCGGCCTGCTGTACCTGGACCGGGGCCTGTACGCGCAGGCGCAGGCCATCCTCGAAGAAGGGCTGCGCCACAGCCAGTTCCAGTTCCTGTACCAGAACCTGCGCGAGGCCTATCGCCAGCAGGGCATGCGCGCCGAGGCCGCGGATCTGGCGCTGACCCTGATGATGGACTACGAACTGGACACGCCGCTGTTCCTGGATTGCGCGCAGGCGGCATGCAGCCATCTCAACCGTGTCGGCCGCCATGCCGACGTGCTGGAGATCGCCGATGCGGCGCAGGAAGAGTTCGAGGCACTGCCCGACGACGCCCAGGCCGATCCGGAACTGCTGCGGATGTATGCGCTGGTGCAGGCGCACCACCGTCTCACCGCGGCGCGGGCGCTGGGCCGGCTGCAGCCGGAGCATGTGGATACCGCCCTGTCGCAGGCGGCAGCGGAGACGAATCCGCACGACCTGGACACGCTGTTCGTGCACGCCAGCGCACTGGGCGAGGCGCGCGACTACCCGGCCGCGGTCGATGCCTACGCCTCTCTGATCGCCGAGGCCACGCAGCAGCAGGACCTGCAGGCGCTCAGGCGCGCGCGGCACGGACGCGGCTACCTGCTGCTGTACCATCTGCCCGACGCCAAGGCCGCACTGCAGGACTTCCTCGCCGTGCAGCGCGACGGCACGGACGACTTCTACACGCACTACTACCAGGCCAACTGCCATTACGTGCTCAAGGACTACCGCAGCGCACTGCCGGCCTGCGACGCGGCACGCGCCCTGCTCAACGACGCCGTGGTGCAGGCGGACCCCGGCTCGGCGGCGCAGCTGTACATGATGGAAGCCAATTGCCATATGAACCTCGGTGCCTATCCCGCGTCGGTCGCCGCCTTCAAGCGCTCGCTGGCGCTGCACGAACGTGCGGACGTGCGCGAGAGCTACGAGCTGGCCCGGCAACTGGCCGCCAAGCCGAAAAAGCGGCTGTTTGGGCTGTTTTCGTGATCGCCAGCGCATGAGCCACGCTTCGCACACTGCTCGCGCGAAGGTGCGGTGGCAACGCTGCGGCCGCGTGTGGCCGCGCGTGTCCTGACCCGGCCGTCGTGTCGCTGCGCTGCGCGCTGCTCGGGCTGAGTCTGCTGCTTGGTGGCTGTGCGGCATCGGCCCCGACGCCGCTGCAACACCAGGTCTACGTCTGGCAGCGGCAATGGAGTGGCGCGCACGCGGTGGCGCTGGCACAGACCCGCGCGGACTTCTCGACGTTGCGCGTACTCGCGCTGCAGGCGCATCCGCGCGCCGGCTGGGGCCGCGCCGCGGTGGATCTGCGGCAGCTCGCCGCCGATGGCCGCCCGGTGATCGCGGTGGTGCGGCTGGACGGGCAACTGCCGCAACTGGACGCGACGCGCATCGACGCCGAGGTGCTGCAGGTGGTGCGCACTTGGCGCACCGCCGGCGTGGCGCTGCGCGGCGTGGAGATCGACCACGACTGCGCCACCGCGCGCCTGCCCGCCTATGCCGCCCTGCTGCGGCAACTGCGCGGCGCGCTGCCGGCCGACCTGGCGCTGAGCATCACCGCCCTGCCCGCCTGGTTGGACAGCCCCGCGCTGACGTCGCTACTGCGCACGGTCGACAGCTCGGTGCTGCAGGTGCATGCGGTGAACGCACCGACGACCGGCCTGTTCGATCCGGCGCGGGCGCGACGCTGGGCCGACCGTTACGCCCAGCGCAGCGCCACGCCGTTCTGGCTGGCCCTGCCCGCCTACGGCGTGGCCCTGGTCGACGGCACCGACGCCGACACCGCACCGCTGATCGAAAGCGAGGTGCCGCTGGCGGCGAGCGGCGCACGCCACGAACTGCGCGTGTCGCCGCAGCAGCTCGCCGCCTTCGTCGATGCGCTGCGCGCCCGTCGCCCGCCGCACCTGGCCGGCATCGTCTGGTTCCGCCTGCCGCTGCCGGGCGACCGCCGCGCCTGGCCGCTGGCGACGCTGCAGGCGGTGGTGCACGGACGTCCGCTGCAGGCGGCCGTGCAGGTGCAGACCAGCGGCACCGGCCCGGTCTACGACCTGACGCTCGCGAACGATGGCACGACCGCCGCCACGCCGCCGCAGCGCGTGGTTCTGCGCGGCAGCGCCTGCGAAGCCGGCGACGCACTCGGCGATTACCGGCTGCAATGGCCGGCACCGTCGCCCCGCTTCGAACGCACTCGCGCATCCCAACCCCTGGCCGCCGGAGAACGCCGTGCGCTCGGCTGGGTCCGCTGCCGCCGCCTGCACACAGGTGCCATCGATGTCCTGCCGTGATCCCCGACCCGCGGCCACGCCTGCCGCCGCGCTGATGCTGCTCCTGCTGCCGCTGGGCGGCGCCCGCGCCTGCGGCCCGGAGTTCCCGTACCGCCTGCTCGACGATCGTGCCGGCGCGCTCGCGCAATTGCCCGAAGGCAGCTTCGCTCGCGAAGTGCAGCGCCTGGGCGCACCGATCGACGGCCTCGGCCGCGCCGGCACGGCGACCCTGCCGCGCTACTGGGACGCCAGCGCGCAGTTCCCGCAGCAGCGCGACGACGTCGAACGCAGGCAAGTGGGCACCGCGCGGTTCGCGCGGATCGAACAACTGCGCGCGCTGGACGACGCGCAGCAGGCCGAGCGCGACGGCGCCGACCTGCCACCGGAACTGCGCCTGTACACCGCCGGCGCGGTGGCGTTCGCGCAGGGCCGCTATCCGTCGGCCGCGGACTACTTTCGCCAGGTGCTGGCGCTGCCCGAGGCACAGCGCCGGGCGCGCAGCACGTGGGCCGCCTATTCGCTGGGACGCAGCCTGGCGCTGGCCGCCAACGGCGCGCTGGCCGGCGATGCCGTGGCGCAGCGGCAGGCGTACCGGCAGCAGGCGCGGCAGGCCTTCCAGCAGACCCGCACGTTGCGCCTGGCCGGATTCGACGATCCGCTGGAGCTGGGCATCGCCAGCCTCGGCGAGGAGGCGCGTCTGCTGCTCGCCAGCGGCGACTGGAACGGCGCGATCGGCCTGTACGCGGTGCAGGCGGCACAGGGCTCGGACACCGGCATGAGTTCGCTCAAGCAGGTGGCCGCCGATCTCGCCCGCCGCAGCGATGCCGAACTGGCGCCGCTGTTGCAAGGGCAGGCGGTGCGGCGGCTGTTGATCGCCCGGCTGCTCAGCGACAGCCACGCCTTCGATGCCGACTCCGGCAGCGTGCTGTCCTCGGCGCGCTTCCTGAACCTGCTGCAGGACGCAGCGGGCGATCCGATGGAAGACGCCGATCGCCTGGCCGCGCTGGCCTATCGCCAGGGCGATTACCCCAGCACCGCGCGCCTGCTCGCACACGCCGGCGACAGCGGCCTGGCCTGGTGGCTGCGCGCCAAGATGGCACTGCGCGACGGCGACGCCGCGCGCGCCGCACAGGCCTACGCGCAGGCATCCCGGCGCTTCCCGCCGAACGAGGACTGGGGCACGCGCCGCAATGGCGACTGGAGCAACGAGACGGTCAAACCGCAGTGCCGCATCGAGGGCGAAGCGGCGATCCTGGCGCTGCAACGCGGCAGCTACGTGGAGGCGTTCGCACAGCTGTACCGCAGCGGCGACCTCTACTGGGAAGACGCCGCCGCGGTCGCCGAGCGCGTCCTCACCGTGCAGGAACTGCAGGACTACGTGGATCGCCACGTGCCCGCCACGCCGCCGGCCGCCGCGAACGCGGCGCCGGAGTATTGGGAACGGACGCCGGCCCTGAAACTGCGTGAACTGCTGGCGCGCCGGCTGATGCGCGACGGCCGCTACGACGATGCGCTGCCCTACTTCGCCCAGCCCGAATTGCGCGAGGCGGCGCGCCGTTATCGCGATGCGCGGCGGCAAGGCACATCGGCCTGGACCGGCATCGGCCGCGCCGAGGGCAATTACCGGGCCGCCCTGATCGCGCGTCGCCAGGGCATGGAACTGCTGGGCTACGAACTGGGGCCGGACAACCGGGTCTACGCCGGCAACTATGCCGAAGCCACGGCGCATGCGCAGCTGCGCCCCGGCGGCCTGATCGCCGCCGCCGAAGCGCAGCGCTGGAACGCCACCGCCGCGCAGCCTTACCGCCGCTACCACTACCGCTGGATCGCCGCCGCCCTGGCCGATCGCGCCGCCGACGACCTGCCCGCACGCAGCCAGGCCTACGCCGCCGTGCTATGCCAGGCGACCGACTGGCTGATCACCCTCGACCCCGCGCAGGCGCGTCGGTCCTACCAGCGCTATGTCGCGCACGGCGCACTCAATCCGGTGCCCGGCAAGGCCTATGTGTTCGGCGTGGACGCCTGCGAGACGCCGGATTTCGAGGGCGCGCGGCGGCGCCTGTGGATCGAGCGCGGCCAGGCCGTACGCCAGTTCGTGCACACGCAACGGCTCGCCCTGGGCGCGGCCGGCCTGGCGCTGCTGGCCGCGGCAGCCTGGCTGGTGCGCCGGCGCATGCAGCGCAAGGCGCGGACAGTCGCAGCGCAAACGCCGCAGGACTGAGCCTGCGGCGCGGGTCGGCCGCGATCCGCGCACGAGCGCACTGCTTGCCACCACCGGCGAAACCGTCAGGCCTGCACTGCGCCGCTCCGACCAATTCCCAATCCCGACTCCCCAATCCCGAAGGTAGGGATCGCCGCCCCCGCTCGTCTCTTCAACAGGACTTTCCTGTTTACCGCTGGAATCGCGTCGACGCACGCGGCGCCGGCCGCTCTGCCGTCCTGGACGACCGTTCTCCCAATGCAGCACCGCACCACGCGCGACAAGGACGTCACCGCTCGCGGCACGCGCCGCGTGGCGTTCGCGTGCCTGCGTCAGTTGCGCACACACGCGACCTGGAGCCTGCGCTCAGTTCCAGCAGTACCAAGCCAGGCAGGCGGTCACCATCGCCGCCAGACAGCACAGGCGCACGCTGCGGCGGCGGCTCAGCAGCGCGTGCCCCCCCCCTGCAACAGCAGCAGCGCGGCCAGGACGCACAGGCCGACCAGCCGCCCGTTGCCACTGTCCTGGAAGTTGGCCGAGGACAACTGCGGATCGGTACCGTCCACCCATGCGTACGGGCCACCGGACACGGCATACAGCAGCAGCATGCCCAACGCGTAGCCGCCCCAGGACAGCACCTGCGCGGCGATCGCCACGGCCTTGCGCGCGCCTGCCATCGCGCGGCCTCACTCGCACACGAACAGGGTGCCGGCGGCCGGCCCGGTGCCGCTGGCACGCAGCGGCCTCGCCTCGCAACGCGCGACGTCGCCGACGTGCCGCGACACCTGCACCAGGCCATCGGGCCCATAGCCACACACCAGGTAGAGACCGTGCGGGTCGGGCGCATCGAAGCGCCAGATCGACACGCCCGCATCACCCGGGCGGCGCGTGTCCTCGTTGCTCGGCACCAGCGCCGCCATTTCGCGCGGCGGCCCGGAATAGACGCCACTGGAGAACAGCCGCAGCGACGGCGCGGCGGCGAATGCGACGCGGGCGTCGGCCGGCAGGTCGGGACTCTGCAATGGCGCTTCGGCCACCGGCAGGTCGGGACTCTGCAATGGCGCTTCGGCCACGCGCAGGCGCTCGGGACACTGCAGCGTCTGCCTGGCTGCGGCCGGCACCGCGAACAGCGTGGCGACCAGCAGCGGCAGCGCGCGGCGTGCCGTAGCGGAAATGTCCTTCAGAACCATCGCGAGCTCCTGGTCGACTGCGGCATCAAGACCGGCCAGGGCTTCCCTCCTGGCCTACCACTCCCGGCGCTCCCCGCAAACACGGCGAGCCAGCTCGGCGGAGCGCGCGTACGGTGCCCACGCCATCGCCAAAGGTCAACGCGCCACCACCAGGCCCGACCGGCGCGGTCGCGCGCGTCGACGCTCCCGCATTCCCCCACCCCAACCACCCGAAGAAGAGAACCCCGATGCACAGCACGACCCACGACTACAGCCAGTACAGCCCGAAATGGCAGTTCCGCTTCACCTTCTACGACACCTACGGCGAACCCAAGTCGGCAAGCTTCAAGGAGGCGATGAAGGCGCTGCCGTTCAAGGAGAAGCTGCGCCTCAACATGAACTGGTTCGCCTTCTTCTTCGGCTTCATCTACCTGTTCGTGATCGGGCTGTGGCGCAAGGCGCTGATGCTGCTCGCCATCTCGCTGTGCTGCGGCATCGTGCTGACCTTCCTGCCGGACGCGGCCACCCGGGCCTTCGGCATCGCCTACTCGCTCCTGGTCGGCATGACCGCAAACTACGCCTACTATCTGGACAGGGTGAAGGGCAGCACCAGTTGGAACCCGTTCGAAGGCATCCGCTGGTAACCGCCCGCTCGCGCAACGCCCAGCACACGCAGTGTCCGCCGCCGCAACGGCGGCGGACCCATCATTCCCTCGCCACCCAGGCCCGCGCCCAGGCAGCCCTTCCCTCCGCCTGTGCGACCCGTTCGTCGCGCACAGGCATCGCAACGAAGGAGCCGCCTGATGTCGCCCCTGTTCTACCGCCCGGCGTTCGCGCGCCGCACCCGCCGCGTCGCACCGCTGGCCGCCGCCATCGCCGTCCTCGCCACGGCCAGCCCGCACGCCGCGCATGCGCAAGACGCCGCCACCCTGCCCACCGTGCGCGTCAGCGAGCGCAGCGATCCCGGCACGCGCAGCAGCACCGCCACCAAGACCGACACCAGCCTGCTGGAAACGCCGCAGTCGCTGTCGGTGATCGACGATGCGCGCATGCAGGCCCAGGGCGCACAGACGCTCAAGGACGCGCTGAGCTACACCCCCGGGGTGATCCCCACGCGCTACGGCACCGACTCGCGCTACGACTGGATCTCGTTGCGCGGCTTCGACGCCTATGCGCCCGGCTTCTACCTGGATGGCATGCCGCTGCGCAACAACGGCAACTGGGGCATCTGGCCGATCGAGCGCTATGGCGCCGAGCGCATCGAGGTGCTGCGCGGCCCTGCCTCGGTGCTGTACGGGCAGAGTGGCCCGGGCGGGCTGGTCAACGCGATCAGCAAGCGGCCCACCGCCGAACCACTGCACGAACTGCAAGTGCAGCTCGGCGATCACCAGCGCCGCCAGCTCGCCGGCGACCTGTCCGGACCGCTCAACGAGGACGGCACCGTCCTGTACCGCCTCACCGCCCTAGCACGCGAAGCCGAGCTGGCGGCCGGCGGCATGCGCGACGACCGCCGCTTCCTGGCCCCGGCGCTGACCTGGGCACCCAGCGGCGCCACCCGCCTCACCCTGCTCTCGCAGTTCGGCCGCACCCGCGCCGGCGTGTACCTGCGCATGCGACCTGCGGTGGGATCGCTGGTACCGACCGTGATCGGCACCTATCTCCCCAGCCGCCTGTTCGAAAGCGACCCGGTCTACAACCGTTTCGACCTGGACACGGCGATGCTCGCCGCGCTGTTCGAACACCGCGTCAACGAGGTGCTGCGCCTGCGCCAGAACGCCCGCTACGGCCGCCTGAAGGTGGACTACCGCAGCGTGCAGGGACGCGGCTTCGTCATCGACGATCCCGCCGATCCACTGGACCCGGCCAACTTCGCCCGACTGCGCCGCACCGCCTCGGACAGCAAGGAATCGGTGCACGCGCTGAACCTCGACAACCAGCTCGAGCTGCGCCTGCACATCGGCGCCATGCAGCACACGCTGCTGTTCGGCCTGGACTACCAACGCACGCGCATCGACCAGGTCAGCCACAGCGGCGGCACCACCACGCCGCTGGACATCCGCCATCCGGTCTACGGCGATCCGGTCCAGATGCCGGCGCCGTGGTACGACGGCATCGCCACGGTGAGCCAGACCGGCCTGTACGTGCAGGACCAGGTGCGCTGGCGCGAGCGTTGGCTGCTGACCGTCGGCGCGCGTTACGACCGCGCCGACAGCCGGATCGACAGCCGCCTGGACGGCAGCCGCAGCGACATCGTCGAACGCAAGGCCAGCAAGCGCGCCGGCCTCACCTACGTGGCCGCGAACGGCTGGGCGCCGTACCTGAGCTACAGCGAATCCTTCGTGCCGACCGCCACGCGCGACCCGCTGAGCGGCCGCGCGTTCCGCCCTGAAAGCGGGCGACAGTACGAAGCCGGGCTGCGCTTCCAGCCCGACGGCGGCGCCCAGTCGTACAGCGCCGCCGTGTTCGACCTGCGCCGGCGCAACTACCTGACCTACGACCCGGACTACGTCCCGCGCCAGACCGGCGAGACCCTGGTCCGCGGCCTGGAACTGGAGGCGACGCTGCACCCGCTGCCGCGTTTGCAACTGATCGGCTCCTACAGCTACACGCCGACGGTGCACGTCACCGCCAGCAGCAATCCAGGTGAACTGGGCAAGCCGCTGTCGGCGGTCTCGCGCCATGCCGCCGCGCTGTGGGGCGACTACCGCTTCGACAGCGGCATCCGCGTCGGCCTGGGCGCGCGCTACACCGGCGCCAATCGCGGCGACCTGGACGCCGCGCGCGCCGAGGTGCCGGCACTCACCCTGTTCGACGCACTGCTCGGCTACGACCGCGACCGCTGGAGCCTGGCCTTGAACGTGCACAACCTCGCCGACAGGACCTACCTCAGCAACTGCGACGCCTACGGCAACTGCTACTACGGCGAGCAGCGTCGCGTGACGGCCACGGCGACGTATCGTTGGTGAGGCGGCGCGGGCGCGACGGCGGCCTGTGCTCCATCGCGCCCGCAACCTCGGCAAGGCGATGCGCAGGCTGCCTCTCGACACGATGCGGTGGCGAGGCTCACTCACCCACATTCGTTGCCTTGAAGCCGGCGCGCCCGCAGGCGGCGTCGTAGGCGTAGTCGCCCGCGGCGAGCAGGTGGCGACCGCTGTTGAGATGGGCCGGTGGCGTCTTCAGCGGCCCGCGCCACTGCACGCTGTCCGGCGTCGCCGCCTTGCCGTCGCCGACCGCGAAGGCATAGCCGAATACCGGCTGGCCCTTCGCGTCGACGACGTCGAGCCGCAGTTGGGTCGCGTCCGGCACCACGCGCGTGGGATGGCCGACGAGGTCCGTGGTGTGTTGCAGACTTTCTGGCGTGGCGGGCGGGACCACCGGGTTGAGCATCATGTAGGACACGCCGGTGTCGGGCAGCAGCTTGCCGCAGACGCGATAGTCGCTGCCGCTGCCCGGGAAACTGGCGCAAGCGGTGGGCGCCTGCCAGTCGCTGGGCGCGCCCGCCGTGGCCGCGCCACGCTGCAGCGGCACCATGGCGAACCCCTGCAATGCCGCCTGGCTGACGCCCAGGGTGATGCCCTTGGCGCTGACGATGTAGCCGGGGCTCATGTGCTGCGCACGCATCTGCACCAGGTTGAGGAACGGATTGCGCGCGGCGTCGACGCCGCGGTCGTAGCCCACCCCCATCATGCCGAAGCCCGGCGCAATGGTGCTGCAGTTGCGCAGCACCTGCGTGCTGCTGCTCAGCGCGGGGCTGCCATCGTAGCCGGCGCAGGTGGCGGGCACCTGCGCCAGCGGCTTGGGTGGCTGGGCCACGCTGGCGACATCGCAGGTGCACTGCGCGGCCAGCACGGTGATGCGATCCACGCGCGCCGCAGCGCTCTTGCCGTCGGCGGAAACGCCGAGCCGCATCGGCACGTCCACGTACTTGCCGGGATGGTACTTGCTGTCGCTCGAGTAGAAGATGTGTCCAGGCGTGTTGGACGCGTCCCAGGCGCTGCGCAGCGCGTCGCTCAGCGGCACCACCACGCCGGTGGAGCCGGTATCCACCTCCAGCACCTGACTGCCGCTGCTGCGGCCATCGGCATCGCTGCCGAGCTGCACGCGCACCTGATAGGCGAATTTCGGCGTGGCCTTGGAGACCAGCGGCAGGTTCACGGTCTGCGTCTGCAGCGCGCAGGTCTGCGCGGCGGCGGTGGCGCTCGCGGCCAGGCAAAGCACGGTGCCGCTCCAGCGTGTCCATCGGTTCATGGCGATGTCTCGGTTGGGTGTGGCGTCATGCTAGAGCGCGGCAGCACGGCGATCGTGCGCGAATCGGCGCGAGGCGGCGCTTGTCTACTGCCACCGGCATGGCGCTGTGGTCGGCATTCCAGTCGCGGCGCGGCGCGACGTGCGCATGCAAGGCCCTGCATCCAGCGGCTCGGCAATGCCTGCGCCCCGCGCAGTGCAGGGTTGCCAAGCCGTGGTGCTTGGTACACAATGCAGTCCGTTGCGCGCCGGGCTGATTCAAAAACATCTTTTGAATCAACGCGTTGGACGAGAGCCGCAAGGCAGCGTCCGATTCCCGCGCCAGGGCCCCGGCAGCGGGGCTTTGTTTTTGTCGGGCGCCCAGGGCGTTGCGGCAAGACGTCAGTCCACCGGCCTGGTGGCAGAGTGGTTATGCAGCGGACTGCAAATCCGCGTACGCCGGTTCAATTCCGACCCAGGCCTCCATCTTGTTTCGACGCCACGGGCCGCTTGCTGCGGCCCGTTTGCGTTGGTGGCTTGCGGTGCGATCGCCTGCCCCACGCAGGCGCCGCGATCGCGCTGCACCTGCCCGCCTTCACTTCGCGTACGCAGTACCGCCGACGCCGCATTTAGACCGGCCTGCATAGGGTCGATGTTCCGCCCGACCTGCCGATCGCGATGACCCCACCCGCCGCGCATGCCGAGCCCGCGCCTACCCGGCGGCGCGTGCTGTTCCGTCTGCTGGGGTCCGGCGTGGTCACCGGCGCCGCCGACGACGATCCGTCCGCCATCGGCACCTACGCCAGCGCCGGCGCGCGCTACGGCTTCGCGTTCCTGTGGATCGCGCCGGTGCTGTTGCCGATGATGTACCTGGTGGTCTACCTGTCGGCGAAGCTGGGGCGGGTGACCGGCAAGGGGCTGTTCGCGATCATCCGCGACCGCTATCCGCGCTGGGTGCTGTACCCGGCCGTCGGGTTCGCCTTCGCCGGCAACGTGATCGAAGCGGCGGCCAATCTCGGCGGCATCGGCGCGGCGCTGAACCTGCTGATCCCGCTGCCGGTGCCGGCGATCGTGGTCGCAGCGGCGCTGGCGATCTTCCTGCTGCAATTCTTCGGGTCCTACCGCCTGCTGAAACGGATCTTCCGCTGGCTGGCGCTGGCGCTGTTCGCCTACGTGGCCGCTGCGCTGCTGGCGCGCCCCGACCTGCGCCAGGTGTTGCGCGGCACCTTCGTGCCGTACGCCGAGTTCAGCCGGGAGTATCTGTCGATGATCGTCGCCTGCATCGGCACCTCGCTGTCGGCCTATATCTTCACCTGGCAGTCCAACCAGGAAGTGGAAGAACAGATCGCCGCCGGACGGCGCAGCGTGGCCGCGCGCCAGGGCGCCAGCGCCGGCGAACTGCGCCGCACCCGTCGCGACGTCCTGGTGGGCATGCTGTTCTCCAACATCATCCTGTACTTCATCCTGCTCTCCACCGCCGCCACCCTGCACCGCTCCGGCCAGACCGAGATCGCCACGGCGGCACAGGCCGCGGCCGCGCTGGAGCCGTTGGCCGGGCCCGCGGCCAAGTGGCTGTTCGCGCTGGGCGTGGTCGGGGTGGGCTTCCTGGCGGTCCCGGTGATGACCACCGGCGCTGCCTACGACCTGGTGCAGGGCATCGGCCACAAGGGCAGCCTGCACGCACAGCCGCGCGAGGCGAAGCTGTTCTACGCCACCATCGCGCTGGTCACGGCGATCGCGGTGGGGCTGAACTTCCTCGGCGTCAACCCGATGAAGGCGCTGGTGCTGTCTGGCATCGTGCAAGGCATGACGGTCCCGCCGTTGCTGTTGCTGATGATGCGGATGAGCAACGACCGCACGCTGATGCGCGGCCGCGTCAACAGCCGCCTCACCAACGCGCTCGGCTGGATCACCGTGACGGTGACCTTCGCCGCCGGCGCCTGCCTGCTGGTCACGCTGCTGCGGTAGGCGCGCAAAAGCTGCGCGACTGAAAAACTTTCGCTGGCGCGCGCCGCTGGCTGCGCGGCGCAGGGCGCAACGACGCACTGGGAGGGAAGAAGAAGATGCTGGCACGCGTCCTGCGTTCCCAAGGCATCCGCTTTCGGCCGCACCGCGATGATCCTCAGCTTTCTGCAATCCCGCCTGCCCGCCTGGCCGGTGCAGGATCCCGTCACCGCCGGACGTACCAGCGAGATCGCTGCCGGCCAGCAAGCGCAGATCCTGGTGCTGTGGGGCGGCGAAGTGCGCAACGAGCGCGCCCTGTTCGGGCGCCGCGATGCGCCGCAGGATCCGCTGATCACCAGCGAACGTCGCGAACGCGCCTGGCAGGGCGCGCAGACCGCGGTGTGGGAAACGCAGCGCTGCCTGGTGCCGATCGCCGGCTTCCGCAGCGCCGACGCCGCGCGTGGCGGCCCCTGGATCTGCGAAGACCCGGGTCCGCTGTTCGCCGCCGGGTTGCGCAGCAGCATGCAGACCCAGGAGGGCTTTCATCTCTCCTGCTTCTCACTGCTCACCGAGGCACCTGCAGTGCCCGCACTGCCGGACGAAGTGCCGGTCCTGATCGGCGCCGACGACGTCATCGAATGGCTGTACCTGGATGGGCAGGACGCATTGCGGCGACTGGATGTCGCGCAGCAGCGGCGCTTCGTCAGCGTCGATGCCCTGCTGCGCGGTCCGTTGCCACCCGAGCGCATGCATTGAGCGCAGCCGCGCGCGGTCGGGAATGTGCCGGATGCCGCAGGCAGGATGCGGCGTCGCGCACAGGCGGTGCTGCAGAGCTGCTCCATGGACGCGCGCGTTGCACACATTGCTGAAGCGACCCGAATCCGCTTCAGCATGATGAGGGCTCGAATCAGGACGTTTTCGCCTTGCGCTCACACATGCGGAGGACGATGGAATGACCTGATTCGCGGAGTACAACCCGCATGACCAAACCCCTGCTTGCGATCGTGGATGGCAACAGTTCGTTGTCGGACCATGTGTCCACCTTCTCTCAGCGCCGCGGCCTGGCGCTGACCCGCCTGCCCTCGCTCGAACACGCGCGGCACTGGCTGCAGCAACAACGCGCCGACCTGCTGCTGCTCGACGGCGACGCCGAGCGCGGCGCGGCGATGGACCTGATCAACGGCCTGGCCGGCCGCTCGGACGCGCGCGTGGTGCTGCTGGCCACCGAGGCGCAGATGCCGAAATGGCGCGGGCTGGCCGGCGACAGCGTGGAGCTGCTGCAGCGGCCGCTGCCGTGGACGCAGTTCGACGGTCTGCTCGATCAGATCCTGTGCCGCCTGCCGCCGCGGCGCGGGATGGCACGCTTCGGCCTGGTCGGCGAATGCGCGGCGATCGCGCGCGTGCAGCGCGACATCGCCCGCGTCGCGCCGTTGGACATCTCGGTGTTGGTCGCCGGCGAAACCGGCACCGGCAAGGAACTGCTGGCCAAGGCCATCCACGAGGCCAGCGGCCGCAGCGGGCGCCTGGTCGCGGTGAACTGCGGCGCGATTCCGCCGGAACTGCTCGCCAGCCAGCTGTTCGGCCACGAGCGCGGCAGCTTCACCGGCGCCAACCAGCGCCACGCCGGCTATTTCGAACAGGCGCAGGGCGGCACGCTGTTCCTGGACGAGATCGGCGAGATGGCGCCGGAACTGCAGGTGTACCTGCTGCGTTGCCTGGAAACCGGCGCGATCACCCGCGTCGGCAGCGACGCGGAAGTCCGCCTCGACGTGCGCATCGTCGCCGCCACCCACCGCGACCTGCTGGGCGAGGCCAGCACCTTGCGCCGCGACCTGTATTACCGGCTGTCGCAGTACGTCATCGAGTTGCCGCCGCTGCGCGAGCGCGGCGACGACGTGCACCTGATCGCCGACACGCTGCTGGACACGCTCAATCGTCGCTATGGGACCAGCAAGCAGTTCGACACGTTCTCGCGGACCGTGCTGGGACGGCACCGTTGGCCGGGCAACGTGCGCGAACTCTCCAGCGCAGTGACGCGCGGCTATTACCGTGCCGACGGCGAGGTGGTGACCATCGAGCCGCTGCTGCACGGCGAGGTGCCCATGGCGCAAGACGTGCCTTGCCACTGCGGCAACACCGGCGACGCGGTGACGTTCCGCGTGGGCACGCCGCTGAAGCAGATCGAACAGGAGATGCTGGTGCGCACCCTGCGCATCACCGGCGGCGACAAGTCCGCGGCGGCGCGCAGCCTGGGCATCAGCGTGCGTACCATCTACAACCTGATGTCGCGCGGCGACCGTGACGTCAACTGAGCGCGGCAGGGCGCGCCGTCGCGGCGCGCCCTGCCGGGCGATCTGCAGCCACGGCGGTCAGTGCGCGGCCGGGCGGATCAGTCCAGGCCGCAGGCCGCGCGCAGTTCCTCTTCGATCGGTGCGACCTGGCCGGGCGGCCGCTGCTGCGGCCGGCATAGGTAGGTTTCCTCGGCGATGCGCGCGTCCACCGCGAACCCCGCGCTGCGCAGCATGGCTTCCACGCCGGCATGGTTCGGTGCCCACCAGTTGGTGGGATCGTCGGCCAGGCGATGCTCGATGAAGGCCATCTTCGGCCAGCCGGGCTCGCACATGCGCCCGCGCTCTAGCATGCCGATGTCGCGCGGCGCCGGATAGACCTCCTCGCCGGGCATGGTCATGGTCTGCAACACCAGCATGCGGCGACACAGGCGACGCACGATGTCCAGGGCCAGCAGCGGATGCCGCAGGTGGTACAGCACGCCCATCATCCACACCAGGTCGTACTGCTCGGCTTCGCGCGCCAGCGCATACAGCTGCATCTGCCGGAAACGCACGTGGCGCTCCAGCCCGAACTGCGCCGCTGCCCATTGCGCCTGCCGCAGGTAGTGCGGATTCATGTCGATCGCCACCACCTCGGCGCCGCGCCTGGCCAGCTCGAAGCTGTAGAAGCCGGCGTTGCAGCCGATGTCCAGCACCCGCCAACCGCGAAGATCGGCCGGGACATGCGGCGCGATCTGCCGCCACTTGCAGGCCGGGAAATCGCCGTACGGATGCGTCGGCAGGGTCTGCCGGCCATCGGGCAGGTGCAGGTTGTGGAACCACGGCCCCAGCGCCTGCATCGGATCGACCGGGTCGAGGGACGGAACGGCGGATTGCATGGCGGTCTCCCGGGAAGGCGCCGAGCGCGGCTCAGCGGTTGACGAACTTGAAGAAGCGGCTCTGGCTGCCGTCGCTGGTCTTCTCCTGATACAGGAAGGCCAGCTCTTCTTCTTCGAACTTGTCGAAGAAGTCGTCCCAGCTGATTTCTTCCAGCGCCGCATCGTCGCGGAACAGGATGCGCAGCACGCCGGCATCCTCGTCGGCTTCGGTGCTGCGCACGCTGGCCGGACGGCCGCCGCGCGCCTCGGCCCAGCGGCGGATCTCGTCGTGATCGGTGGTGGTCTTGGCGTCATGCGAGGGCATGCGAGGATCTCCTGGCGGAGGTGGATGGCGCCGCGTCGGCGACGCGGTCGAGGGCATCGTGCAGGGCCTGCGCGCGATGCGCGGCGGTGTGTTCGGCGAGCACGCGGCGGCGCCCCGCCTCGCCGATCGCCATGCGCTGCGCTTCCGGCAGCTCGCGGAGCCAGCCCAGTACGTCGGTCGCACGCCGTGCGATCAGGATTTCCCTGCCAGGCGCGAACAGCGTTTCCAGGCCTTCCCAGGGATCGGAGATGATCGGCGTGGCGCAGGCCGCCGCTTCGAACAGGCGCACGCTGGGCGACCAGCCGGCCAGCACCATGTCGGCACGGGTCAGATTGAGGGTGAAGCGCTGCTGGTTGTAGAAGTCCATATGCTGCGCCGGCGGCAGGTGCGCGCAGCGCTGCACGTTGTCCGGCCAGACGATGTGCGGCGGATACAGCGGACCGGCGATCACGAAGCGGCCCTGCGGCCAGGCCAGCGCCGGCTGCAGCAACAGCCGCTCCAGCGGCGGCTGGCGGTCGTCGCTGTAGGTGCCCATGTAGCCCAGGTCGTAACGATGCGCCTGCGGCTGCGGCCGGTATTGCTCCGGATCGAACGCGCAGTACAGCGGCACCGCGCGCGGCGCGCCGTAGACGCGTTCCAAGCGTTGCAGGGTCGGGCCGCCGGTGAAGGACAGATACAGGTCATAGTGCGGAATCAGCGCCGGCGACAGGTAGGCGCAGTCGCCGCGCTGCAGCGCCGTCAGGGTCACCGGGGTGTCGATGTCGTAGAACGCAACCACGCCGCGCGCGGTCTGCTGCACCCACGTGCCCACGGCGATGCCGTTGGGCACGTAGGAACCCACGATCACCAGGTCCGCCGCGGCGATCGCGGCGGCGTGCCGATCCTGCAGTTCCTCGAGGCTGGCATACAGCACCGGCGCGCACGGCAACTGCGCCGGCGGATCCTGGTGCTCGGCGTACCAAGGCACGTCGCGCTCCAGGAACAGCACGCGGTCGCCGCGCGCCTGCAGCGCGGCGATCAGTCCGCGGTAGGTGGTGGCATGGCCGTTGCCCCAGGACGAGCGCAGGCTCAGGCCGAGGATGACGATATCGCGCGCGGCCATCACGCCGCCTCCCGCTGCCGCGCGTCCAGCAAGGCTTCCACCTCGCGCGCACGGTGCTTGTAGGTGTGGTCGCGCAACAGGCGTTGCCGTGCCCGCGCGCCAATCGCCTGCGCCTGCGCGGCGTCGATGCGTTGCAGGTAATGCGCCACCTGCTCGCTGTCGTGCGCGACCAGCACCTCGCGCTGCGGTTCGAGGAACGCCTCGATCCCTTCCCAGGCATCGACGATCAGGCAGGCGCCGGCGCCGGCCGCCTCGAACACCCGCGTCGGCGGCGACCAGCCGAAGCGCGCCATGCTGTCGCGGTTGACGTTGAGCACCATGCGCACGCTGCAGTTGAAGGCGTTGTGGTCGCGCGTGGACACGTGGCCGAGCGTGCGCACGTTGTCCGGCAGGTCTGCGTCCCAACCGCTGCCGCCGAGCAGGAATCTCGCGTCAGGCAGGCGCCGCGCCGGTTCCAGGAAGAACTGCCGCACCCGCGCCTCGCGGTCCGGCAGGCGGTTGCCGAGGAAGCCCAGGTCGGCGGCAAAATCCCGCTGCGCCGGCGACGGATGGTGGCTCGAGGGGTCCAGCGCGTTGTAGATCGGCACGCATTCGGCCGCGCCCAGTGCGCGATAGGCGGAGACCACGCGCGGCCCGCCGCCGTAGGTCAGCACCAGGTCGTAGCGCGGGATCTGCGCGCGGAACGGATCGCCCGCATCGGCCTGCACCCGCTCCAGCGTCGCCGGCGCGTCCACGTCCCAGAACAGCACCTGGGTGCGCGGCGAGCGCAGGCCCAGCACTTCGCGCTCCAGGAACGCATCGAACATGCCGACGCCGCTGGCCTTGACCACCACGTCGGCGCCGCGCGCCTGCTCCAGCGCGCGCGCCGCATCGGCCTCGGCGGCCCCGGGATACACGGTGACCTGCGCCCACTCCGGATCGTCGATGTCGCGGTGCTGCTGGCGCCCGAACGCATCGGGCTCGAAGAAGTGGATGCGGTGGCCGCGCTGCGCCAGTGCATGCAACAGGCCCCGGTAGTAGGTGGCCGCCCCGTTCCAATACGAGGACACCACGCTGGAACCGAAGAAGGCGATCTGCAACGGGCTAGGCATGACTGAGGCTCCGGTGGTCGTGGTGCGCGGCGGGCGCGTCGAGTTCGGCGAGGACCGCCAGCAGTTCGTCGACGCGGTGCGCGCAACTGTGGCGGGTGCGGATGGTGTGCAGACCTTGCATGCGCAGCGCCGCGGCCAGCTCGGCGTCGTGCAGCACGTCGTGCAGGTGGCGCTGCATCTGCTCACCGTCGCGCGCCACCAGGTAGTCGCGGCCGGGCGCGAACAACTGTTCGGCGTCCTCCCACGGCGCGCACACCAGCGGAATGCCGCAGGCCAGCGCCTCGAACACGCGGATCGTGGGAATGCCGGGCAAGGCGCGCACGTAGGGCCGCCGCGGCACGTGCACGGTGACGCGGAAATGCGCGAACGCCTGCGGCGCGCGATGGTTGGGCAGCCAGCCCGCATAATCGATGCCGGCCGCGGCCAGCGCCTGCAAGGCCTGCGGCGGATAGCGCACGCCATGGATGCGCGCGCGCAGGCGCAGGCGCCGCACCGGCTGGATCAGGAAGGTGTCCAGTTCCTGCGCGCGCTCGTCGTCGCCCCAGTTGCCGATCCACAGCAGGTCGCCCTGCTGCGCCTGCCCGAGCTGCGGCTGGAACACGCGCAGATCCGCCGCCTCGTGCCAGGTCCACACGCGCGCGCTCCAGCCATGGCGCAGATACTGCTGGCGCACCGCTTCGCCGAAGGCGAGTACGCCGTCGTAGTCGGACAGGTCGAACTGCGCCATCTCGTCGGGGGCGCTGACCGAGCGGTGGTGGGTGTCATGGAACAACACGCGACATCCGGCAGGCGCCTCGCGGCAGATCCGCGCGATCAGCGCCGGCGCGTTCCATTCGTGTACCAGCACCACGTCGGCACCGTCCAGCACCTGCGCCAGATCCAGCGTGGCCAGGTCGTAGCGCGTGCTGCGCAGCTGCGGAAAGGCATCGGCGAAGGCCTGCAAAGGCGCTTCGCCCTCCTCCGCCTGCAGTTGCGCACGGCTCCAGCTGTCGTGCGGCTCGTACACCGCCACCGCGTGCCCGCGCGCCTGCAGTTCGGCGACGATGCCGCGCAGGAAATGCGCATTGCCGTGGTTCCAGTCCGACACCAGCGAGTGATAGAACAGCACGAATTTCATGCACCGACTCCGATCGAGGAAAGCAAGGGGACCGGCGGGCCGGCGCGTCCGGCAACGCGGGGCGTGCCGCGATGCGCGATCAGCGCCCGATAGCGCTGGCGATAGGCCACGGCCATGGCGGTGGCGGTGTAGTGCCGCGCCTGCGCAACCGCGCGCCGGGCCATGCGCTGACGCAGCAGCGGATCGCCGATCAGGCGCTGCAACTGCGCCGTCAGCGCCCGTGCGTCGTCCGGCGCGACGTACAGCGCCGCATCGCCCCAGACCTCGCGCAGGCTGGGGATGTCGCCCAGTACCAGGGCGCAGCCGGCCTGCGCCGCTTCCAGCGCCGACAGCCCGAACGGTTCGTAGCGCGCCGGCAGCGCATACACGCTGGCGCGGGCCATCCAGCGGCGCAGACGCGACGGCGGCAGCTGGCCCAGTCGCAGCGCCGACGCAATCGCTGCGGTGCCGCCGTCCGGATGCGCCGCTTCGCCGGCAATGCGCAGCGCCCAGGGCAGCTGCGGCGCCACCGCGGCCAGCGTCCGCAGATTCTTCGCCTCGTCCCACAGCCGTCCTGCCGCCAGCACCAGGGGCTGCTTGGCGCTGGCCGGCACCGGCCGCGACAGCGGCGCGGTGCCATTGGCAATCACGCTGCACGGCACGTCCAGCGGATACTGCGCGCGCAGTGCCGCCAGCATCGCCTGGGTCGGCGCGACCACGTGATCGGCCGCCGCCAGGCCCGCGGCGACCGTGGCGCGGTAGTGATCCCACTCCGGCGGCAGCGCCTCGCCGCGCACCGCCTGCCACCAGGAGCCGACGCAGGAATGGGCGGTCATCAGCACCGGCGCAGGCCACACCAGGGCGCCGTGCGCATAGTCGTTCAGATGCACAACGTCCGGACGCACCTGCGCCGCCAGTGCCTGCAGCCAGCGCCCGGCCGAGGACACATCGGCCCAGGGATCGTCCATCCACAGCAGCCGGTAGCCGCTGGCATGCAGGCGCAGTCCCTGGATCGCCGCGGCCTCGCGCCACTGCGCCGGCGTGGGGGTCGCGCCCATCGTCGCCAGTTCCACGCGATCGCCCTGCGCGGTCAGCACCCGGCACAGGCTCAGCGCGTACTGCCACACGCCGCCGACGGTGTCGGCGGTCATCAGGATCCGCAGCGGGCGCTCAGCGTCCATAGAGCGCATCCACGGTGCGGGCGACCTCGAGCAGATGCAGCGCCGCCGGGTCGAAGCCGGGGTCGGTGGCCAGGCGCTCGGCCCAGTCCAGCAAGGCGCGCCCGCCCCAGGCGTCCGGTGGAGAAGCCAGGCGCTCGCACCGCGTGCCGTCGAAGCGGTCCACGGTGAAGTCGAAGAACGAGCCGTCGACATTGCGCAGTGCCGCGCCGCCACCGGTGCCGTACACGTTGGCCTGGATCACCGCGTCGCAACCGGCCGGCAGCCGCCACGAGCAGGCCATGCGCACGCTGGCGCCGTTGTCCATGCGCCACTGTGCGCTGGCGTAGTCCTCCACCTGCCGCACCGGCCGGGTCAGCGGCCGGCCTTGCGCGTAGAGCGCCGCCTGCAGCTCGTGATGGCCGCCGCTGCCGGTCAGCCACATCGCCAGATCCAGCAGATGGATGCCCAGGTCCATCACGCAGCCGCCGCCGGAACGGGCGATGTCGTAGAACCAGTCCTTGTCCGGGCCGTAGGCGTTGTGGAACAGCAGGTCGATCGCGAACACCTCGCCCAATGCGCCCTGCGCGATCTGCTCGCGCAGCGTCGCCATGCCCTTGGCGAAGCGGTAGCTGAAATCCACCGCGAGCAGGCGGTCGTGGCGTTGCGCCAGCGCCAGCACCTGCTCGGCTTCGGCGGCGGTGCGGGTCAGCGGCTTCTGGCAGAACACCGCCAGGCCGCGCTGCAAGGCCGCGGCGGCCTGCGCCGCGTGCGCGCCACTGGGCGTGGCGATGACTAGGCCGTCCAGGTCCTCGCGCGCCAGCAGCGCCTCCAGGTCGGGCAGCAGGTCGGCGGCCGGTGCGTCTTGGCGTGCGGCGTGCAGCGCCGTCGCGCTGGCATCGGCGATCGCCACCACCTCGCCGAGCCCGCTGTCGGCCAGGGCGCGCATGCGCGCGCGGCCGATCCAGCCGACCCCGAGGAAGCCCAGCCGTGGCGCGCGCCAGCGCGGTTGCGCGTACGCGTTCATGCCAGCACCACGGCTTTGAGGAACCCATCCGGGCGCGCGTCCATTGCCGCGAATGCCTGCGGCAACTGGTCCAGCGCGTAGCGATGGGTCAACAGCGGGAACGGATCCAGACGCCCGTCGGCGACCGCCTCCACCGCCTCCTGCAAGCCGCGCAACGCCACCCGCGGATCGCGTTCGTGCGCGTTGACCACGTCCAGGCCGCGCCAGTTCCACTGCTGCATGTCGACCTGGCGCGGGCCGTCCTGGTGGTAGCCGGCGATGACCAGGCGCCCGCCCTCGCCGCACAGCGCGCTGGCGATATCCAGGGTGACCTGCTCGCCTGCGGCCTCGATCACCCGCAGGCAGCCGCTGCCGCCGGTGAGTTCGTGCACCGCACCGATCGCCGCGTAGCGATCCTCGGTGGCCAGCGTGGCGCTGGCGCCGCACTGGCGCGCGACCTGCAGGGCGTAGTCGCGCCGCGACAGCGCGATCACCTGCGCACCCAGGCCGGTGGCCAACTGGATCAACAGCGCGCCGATGAAGCCCACTCCGACCACCGCCACGGTCTGGCCGGGGCGGATGTCGCTGCGGCGCAGGATGTTCATCGCACAGGCCAGCGGCTCGCCAGGCAGGTCGCGGCCGTCCAGCGCCGGCGGCAACCGCACCAGCGCATCGGTCTCGGCCAGGTCGTACTCGGCGTAGGCCCGGCCGGACAATAGCGCGACTCGGTCGCCCGGCGCCCAGCCCTGCACCTCGGCACCGACCGCGTCGATCTCGCCCCAGCCTTCGTGGCCCGGCGCACCGGGTTCGAACGGATAGGCGAACCAGGGCCGGCCGGCCCACACCGGCAGATTGGACGCGCACACGCCGCAGCCCTGCAGGCGCACCCGCACCTGCTGCGGGGCGGGTTCGGGACGCGACTGGCGCTGCGTGACGATGCGGCCCGGGCCTTCGAACACGGCGGCATGCATGCTGTTCATGCGGCGTGGATCCTCCGTTGCGGTGGGGAAACAGGTGCGGCGCGCTCGGCCTGCGTGTGCAGCCAGCGGTGCAGCCGGGCGATGCCGGCCTCGGCGCCGACGCAAGGTGACCAGCCGGTGGCCGCGGCGAAGGCGCGGGTGTCGGAGACGTAATAACGCTGGTCGCCGACCCGCGGCGCCGCGTGCGCCAGTTCCAGGCGATGGCCGACCAGCGACTCGATCCGGCGCAGCACCTCGCGCAGGCTGGCGGCGTTGGCGGGGCCGCCGCCCATGTTGAACGCCCGCCCGGACAGCCGCGGCATCTGCGCCTGGCATTGCAGGAACGCCTCGACCAGGTCGTCCACGAACAACAGATCGCGGACCTGGCGGCCATCGCCGTATACGGTGATCGGCTGCCCCTGCAGCGTGCGGATCAGGAAATGCGCGACCCAGCCCTGGTCTTCGTTGCCGCATTGGTGCGGGCCGTAGATGCAGCTCATCCGCAGCACCACCGCCTGCAGGCCGAAGCTGCGCGCATAGTCCAGCACGTACTGGTCGGCACCGCCCTTGGAGCAGCCGTAGGGGCTGTGGAAATCCAGCGCGCGGCGCTCGTCGATGCCGCGCGCGCGCAGCAGCGGATCGCTCGGCTGGTAGCGCTGCGCGTCGGCTTCCAGAGCGACGTCGTCCAGCGCGCCATAGACCTTGTTGGTGGAGGTGAACAGCAGCGGCGGCGGGCGCCGCGCGCCGCGGATCGCCTCGAGCACGTTGAAGGTGCCGCGCAGGTTGACCTCGAAGTCGTGCGACGGATCCTCCAGGCTGGAGGTCACCGCCACCTGCGCGGCCAGGTGGAACACCTGCGCCGCCTGCGCCACTGCATCGCCGAGCAGATGCCGATCGCGCACGTCGCCCACTTCCACCTGCAGACGCTCGCCGGGATAGTGGCGACGCAGCCACTGCAGGTTGTGCTCCACGCCCGGGCGCGACAGGTTGTCGTAGACGATGACCCGGCGTCCGCTGTCGAGCAGGCGCGCGGCCAGATTGGTGCCGATGAAGCCGGCGCCGCCGGTGATCAGCACCGCATCCTGCCCACGCGACCGCGGCAGGGTGTGGATCGGCGCGTGCGCGTCGGCGCGTGGCGCGACCGTCGGCGCCGGCGCGAGGTCCGGGCGCGGCGCGCGCGACAGGTTGGCGCCGTGCTCGTGGTGCAGCGACGCCAGCGCCTGGATGCCGTCGTAGCCCTGCTCGGCCCACAGCCGGTACAGCAGCTTGGCGCGGCCGCGCTCGTCGCGCAGGCCGAAGTGATAGTGGCGCTCGTCCTCGTGGAAACCGTCCTGGTGGCTGATGCTGCCGTGCAGGTCGCGCGCGGCATACCAGTACAGCCGCTCCACCGGCGCATCCAGGGTCTCGCGCAACTGCCGTACCTGCTCGATCTCGTCATGCCGCCAGGTCGAATACCCGGTCTCGCTGAGCCAGACCTGCGGCTGCAGACCGTGCGCGGCCAGCACCGCGCGGACGTCGCCGAGCACCTCCGCCCACGGCCGGCGGCGGAAATCCCAGGTGCCGGGAAAGCCGTGCACGCCGACCGCGTCGATGTGCGCCAGCGCCCCACGCTGCGCCATCAGCGCCAGCCAGTTCGGATCGGTCGGGCACATGCCGCCGAGCAGGGTCTTCTTGCCCAACTGGTGCGCCCAGTGCGCGGCCTGGCCGATCATCTCGGCGAAGCGCTGCCAGTCGTGGTCCAGGTGCCAGTCCCAGTCGTTGAGGTTGTTCGGCTCGTTCCACAGTTCGATCCACTCGAAGCCGGCGCCGAAGCGACCCACCACCTGGTCGATGAAATCGGCGAAGGCCTTGCTGTCGCGCGGCGGCGACGCCGTGCGCGGCTCCAGCCCCAGCGATGGCGGGGTGTAGCAGAAGCACGGCAGCACCTCGCAGTGGGCGCTCAGCAGCGGCATCAGCCAGGCGTACCAGCGCTCGCCTTCGGCGGTGTGCCAGTCGGCCCAGGAGAACTGGGTGCGCAGCCGGCGCACGCCGAGCTCGCGCATGTCGCGCAACAGCGCATGCACCGCATCCTCGTCGCCGATGCGCAACCATTCGATCAGGCCGATCTCGGCCAGCCGTTCGCGTGCCTGTGCGCTCATCCCTGCAACCCCCGCCGCGCCAGCTCGGCATTGGCCGCCTCCACGCCGTCGGCGGCGGTCTGCTCGCGCAGCCACTCCACCAGTTCTTCCAGGCCCTGCTGCAGGTCCACCTGCGGCGCATAGCCGATGCGTTCGCGGGCCAGCGCGATATCGGCGAAGCAGTGGCGGATGTCGCCGACCCGGTAGTTGCCGGAGACCTGCGGCGGCAGATCGTCGATGCCCATCGCCGCGGCGATGCGCTGCCCCACTTCGTTGATGCTGACCGCCTGGCCGCTGCCGACGTTGAGCGCCAGGCCGGCGGCGCTTTCGCATTCGTAGGCCAGGCGGCAGGCGCGCGCGACGTCGCTGACATGGACGAAATCGCGGCGTTGCGCACCGTCCTCGAAGATCACCGGCGGTTTGCGGTTGAGCAACCGCGCCGCGAAGATCGCCAGCACACCGGTGTAGGGATTGGACAGCGCCTGGCGCGTGCCGTAGATGTTGAAGAAGCGCAACGCGGTGGTCGGGATCGCATACGCCTGGCCGACGATCAGGCACAGGCGTTCCTGGTCCAGCTTGGACAGCGCGTACACCGAGGAAGGTTCGGCCGGCTTGCGTTCGTCGGTCGGCACCGGCTGCAGCGGGCGCCCGTCCACGCTCGGCTCCCACTGCGCGGGGCGCAGTTGCGCCAGCGGGCGCTCGCGCACCGGCACCGGCGTGCCGTCGGCATCGACGTAGGCGCCCTCGCCGTAGATGCTCATGCTCGACGCCACCACCAGCCGCTGCACCGGCCGCTCCACCAGCGCTTCCAGCAGCACCGCGGTGCCGAGATTGTTGGTATGGGTGTAGTGCGCGATCTGGTACATGCTCTGGCCGACGCCGACTGCCGCGGCGAGGTGAAACACCCCGTCCACATCGCGCAGCGCAAGCCGTACCGCCACCGGATCGCAGACGTCGCCGACCATCAGCTCCACGTCCTCCGCGAGATACGCCGGTCGCGCGGCCTGCATGCCGTGCACCTGCGCGCACAGGTTGTCCAGCACCCGCACCCGGTAGCCGTGGGCAAGCAGTTCGTCGGCCAGATGCGAGCCGACGAAGCCGGCGCCACCGGTGATCAGCACGCGCTTGCCGGCCTGCGCGCGGCTGGCGCTGCTCCTGAGTTCATGCACAGTCACGTTCCACCTCCAGGTCCGGGATGTCGTGCAGATGCGCCTGGAACCAGGCGATGGTGCTGCGCAGGCCCTCGTCCAGCGCCACCCGCGGTTCCCAGCCGAGCTCGCGCCGCGCCAGGCCGATGTCCGGACAACGCCGGGTCGGATCGTCCTTGGGGATGGGCCGGCGCACGATGCGCGAGGACGAGCCGGTCAGCGCGAGGATGCGCTGCGCCAGTTCGGCCACGGTGATCTCGTGCGGGTTGCCGAGGTTGACCGGACCGGTCCAGCCACGCGGGCTGCGCATCAGTTGCACGATGCCCTCGACCAGATCGGAGACGTAGCAGAACGAGCGGGTCTGGCTGCCGTCGCCGTACAGGGTCAGCGGTTGCCCGCGCAGCGCCTGCACGATCAGGTTGGACACCACCCGGCCGTCGTCGTTGCGCATGCGCGGCCCGTAGGTGTTGAAGATGCGCCCGACCTTGATGTCGGTGGCATACAGGCGGTGATAGTCGAAGAACGCCGCTTCGGCGCAGCGCTTGCCCTCGTCGTAGCAGGCGCGCGGGCCGATCGGGCTGACCGCGCCGCGATAGTCCTCGCGCTGCGGATGCACTTCCGGCTCGCCGTAGACCTCGCTGGTGGAGGCCTGGAAGATGGTCGCGCCATTGCTGCGCGCCACCTCCAACAGGTTGATCGCACCTTCCAGGCAGGTCTGCAGGGTATGCAGCGGACGCGCTTGGTAATGCACCGGCGAAGCGCAGCAGGCCAGGTTGAACACCCAGTCGACCTTGGCCTGATACGGCTGCACTACGTCGTGGGCGACGAAGCGGAAACGCGGACGCGCCAGCAGGTGCGCGATGTTGTCCAGCGAACCGGTCAGCAGGTTGTCCAGCACGGTGACGTCGTAACCGTCGTCCAGCAGACGCTCGCACAGATGCGCGCCGACGAAGCCGGCACCGCCGGCGACCAACGCGCGCGTTGGCGCTTGGGTGGTAGGGGAAGGAATTGCGCCATCCATCATCGACTCCTCGCAGAGGCCGGGCGTCATCGCCTGGCGTGGGAGACTCAGCGCAAATCGCGTGCCAAGTACCGGCGAAACCGCAGCGCAATGCGGCGGACGGCGTCGCTGCGCGCGATGCCGCGGACGTTTCGGCGACGGCCTGTCCCGTTCTGTGACCGACGCGTACGCAATGCGTGCATGCGCGCGTGGGCGTGACGTGAAGTCAGCCGCGCGCCTGCAAGGCGCGAAGGAAAAAATTGCCGGGCTGGGGCCGCGTCAGCGCGTAACCTGCGCCAGCGGCGCGGCCCATGCTGCAACGGTCGCGAATGCTCGGCCAACGGGGCCGCAGTGAGGGAGGCGGGACGTTCTCGCCTCCGCGCGGCTGGCACGACAATAGGGACGGCGCATCCGCACCGGCGATGCGCCATGCCCCGGGTCAGGCGAGCGCCGTGGCTTCGGCCGGCATGCGGGCATGAAAAAAGGGCCGAAGCCCTTTTTCGGACATCCTGTGCATCTGCACTGGATGTCGGTACTGCTGAATGTGGAGCGGGAAACGAGACTCGAACTCGCGACCTCAACCTTGGCAAGGTTGCGCTCTACCAACTGAGCTATTCCCGCTTGAGGCCGCGAATTCTACCGGGACCACGCAGCCTGTCAACCGTTGCCTTCGATTTTTTTCGCGTTCTTTTCCGCCATCGCCGCGCGCTCGTCGTCGCGCAGGCTCGGCCAGGCCGCATGCAGGTACTGGATGCCCGACAACAGGGTCAGGATCGACGCGATCGCCAGGGTCCAGTCGCCGACGTGGAAGATGAACAAGCCCATCCACACGCTCTCCGGCGGCGAGCCGTCGGGCATCACCGAGTACAGCAGGCACAGCAGCGCCACCATCTGCGCGGTGGTCTTGATCTTGCCGATCATCGCCACGCGCACCTTGGCGCGCTGGCCGATCTCGGCCATCCATTCGCGCAGCGCCGACACCGCGATCTCGCGGCCGACGATCACCGCCGCCCAGAACGCCATCCACGGCGTCGGGTGGCCCTGCACGATCAGGAACAGCGCCACCGCCACCATCAGCTTGTCGGCCACCGGATCCAGGAACGCACCGAACGCGGAGTACTGGTGGTAGCGCCGCGCCACCCAGCCGTCCAGCCAGTCGGTGAACGCGGCCAGGCCGAAGATCGCCGCCGAGGCGAAGTTGGTCCAGGTGTACGGCAGATAGAACACCAGCACCAGCACGGGGATCATCACGATCCGCAGCAGCGTGAGCCAGGTGGGGATGGTCAACTTCATTGCGCTGCTCTACTCGCCTGCCGGATCGGGTACCGGCAGCCCGTGCAGGTTAGCGTAGATTCGTGCAGCCAGTGCGTCATTGATCCCTTCCACCCGCGCGATCTCGGCCTCGCCGGCGGACTTGAGCCCGGCCAGTCCGCCGAAGTGCTTGAGCAGGCTGGCGCGGCGGCGCGGGCCGATGCCGGGGATATCCTCCAGCTTGCTGGTCATGCGCGCCTTCTGGCGGCGCCCGCGGTGGCCGGTGATGGCGAAGCGGTGGGCTTCGTCGCGCACCTGCTGGATGAACTGCAGCGCCGGCGAAGCGGCGCCCGGGCGCAGTTCGCGCCCGTCCGGCATCACCAGGGTCTCGTGGCCGGCGCGGCGCTCGGCGCCCTTGGCCACGCCGATCAGCAACACCCCGTCCACGCCCAGGTCGGCCAGCGCACCGGTGGCCTGCGCCAGCTGTCCGGCGCCGCCGTCGATCAGCAACACGTCCGGCAGCACCACGTCGCCCTTGCCCTCGCCTTCGGCGGCGCGACGGAAGCGGCGCTCGATCGCCTGGCGCATCGCCGCGTAGTCGTCGCCCGGCTCGATGCCGCTGATGTTGTAGCGCCGGTACTGGCTGCGCACCGGGCCGCTGGCGTCGAACACCACGCACGAGGCCACCGTGGCCTCGCCCATGGTGTGGCTGATGTCGAAGCACTCCACCCGCTTGACCGGCTCGGCCAGGCCGAGCATCTCGCGCAGCGCCTCGCTGCGCGCGTGCTGGGCGTTGCGGCTGGTCAGTTCGGTGACCAGGGTGGCCTGGGCGTTGCGGCTGGCCAGCTCCAGGTAGCCGGCGCGCTCGCCGCGCACGTTCCACTTCAACTGCACCTTGCGCTCGGCGGCCGAGCTCAGCGCCGCCTCGATCAGCTCGGCGTCGGGAATCTCGCGGTCCAGCAGCACCTCGCGCGGCGGCGCATGCTCGACGTAGTACTGCGACACGAACGCGCCCAGCACCTCGGCGGCACTGTCCTCGCCGTTGGTCTTGGGGAAGAACGCGCGGGTGCCGAGGTTGCGGCCGTCGCGGAACGCCAGCAGCAGCACGCAGGCGTTGGCGCCCTGGGTGGCGCAGGCCAGCACGTCGAGATCGGCGGCACGGCCGTCCACGTACTGCCGGCTCTGCATGCTGCGCAGCGAGCCCAGCAGATCGCGCAGGCGCGCGGCGCGTTCGAACTCCAGACGTTCGCTGGCGACCTGCATCGCCTGCACCAATTCCTCGCCGAGCTGGTCGCTGCGCCCTTCCAGGAACAGCGTGGAGCGGCGCACCGCCTCGGCGTACTCGTCGGCCGCCACCAACGCCACGCACGGCGCGCTGCAACGGCCGATCTGGTACTGCAAACACGGCCGCGAGCGGTTGCGGAACACGCTGTCCTCGCAGCTGCGCAGCTTGAATAGCTTGTGCATCAGGTTCAGCGTCTCGCGCACCGCGGTGACGCCGGGATACGGCCCGAAATAGCGCCCGGGCACCGCGCGCGGGCCACGGTGCAGGGTGATCCGTGGCCACTCCTCGCGGGTCAGCAGCACGTAGGGATAGCTCTTGTCGTCGCGCAGCGACACGTTGTAGCGCGGCGACAGCGACTTGATCAGCTGGTTTTCCAGCAGCAGCGCCTCGCCCTCGCTGCGGGTGACGGTGACGTCCATGCGCGCCACCTGCGCCAGCATGGCCATCGTCCGCGCATTCTTCGGCGAGCCGCTGAAGTAGCTGGACACGCGCTTGCGCAGTGCGCCGGCCTTGCCGACGTAGAGCAAGGTGTCGTCGGCGGCGTACATGCGGTAGACGCCGGGCGCGGTACTGAGGTTGGCGGCAAAGGCCTTGCCGTCGAACGCGGGCAATGCGGGGGTGCTCATTCGCCGATCGCGATGTCGTGCAGTTCGCCGCTGGCGATGTCGTAGCGCAGCACCGCATGCGCATCGGTCTCGGCGATCCACACCGTGCCGGCGCTCACCGCCAACCCGCCCGGGCCATGCAGGCGCCGCGGCAACACCGCGGTGGACAGTTCGCCGCCGCCCAGGCGCAGGCTGCGCAGACTGCCGTTGCCGCTGTCGGCGATCCACAGCAGCGGCGCGTCCGGGCTCAGCGCGATCGCCTGCGGGAACTGCAGGCGGGCACGGCTGCGCGGTCCGTCCTCGTTGCCGAAATCCCACGGCCCCTGGCCGCCGAGCAGGGTCTGCACCAGGTCGCCGCGCAACTGCATCGAGCGCACCGCCGAGCCCAGCGCATCGCACACGTACAGCACCTGCTGCACCGCGGCCAGGCTGCACGGCTGCGCGAACGCGGCCAGGTGGCCGCTGCCGTCGCGCAGCTCCAGCGCGCCGGCACCGGCGCGCCAGCGCAGGCTGCGGCTGCCCAGGTCGTAGCTCCAGATGCGGTTGTCGCCGGCCATCGCCAGGTGCACCTGGTTGTCGGCGATCACCACGTCCTGCGGATGGTTCAGCGGCGCCAGCAGCGGTTGCTCCACCGGGCCTTCGACCGGCTCGCCGGCGCGGCCGTTGCCGCACAGCGTGTCGACCTGGCCGGTGAGCAGGTTGATCCGGCGCAGCGCATGGTTGCCGGTATCGGCCACGTACAGCACGCCGCGCTCCAGCGCCAGCCCGCGCGGGCGGTGGAACGCCGCCTCGCCGATCGCGCCGTCGATGAAGTCGGCGGTGCCGATGCCGAACTGGCGCAGCACGCGGCCGCTGGTGCTGCATTCGAGGATGCGGTGATGGCCGCTGTCGGCGACGTACAGGCGATCCTCGGCCACCGCCAGGCCTGTCGGGAAGCGCAGCGGCAGGCGCGGCTCCGGCTGGGTCTCGCGGGCGTCGCGCAGGTCCTCGTCCAGCGGCAGCGGCTGCCCGGCGCAGAGCGCGTGCAGCGCCTTGTCCAGTTCCGCGCCGCCGATGCCGACCAGGCGCTCGCGTTCGACACCGCCGGCGTCGATCAGCACCAGGGTCGGCCAGGCCTGGATGTCGAAGCGCTGCCAGGCGGCCCAATCGGCATCGAGCAAGACCGGCGCGGACACGCCCTGGCTGCGCAGCAGCTTCAGCGCCCGCTGCGGCTCGCGCTCGCTGTCGAAGCGCGGCACTTGCACCACGATCACCTGCAGGCGTCCGGGATTGCGCGCCTGCCACTGGCCGAGTTCGGCCAGACGCTGCGCGCACCACACCGAGGCGGCATTGACGAAGGCCAGCACCAGCGCCCGCCCCTGCAGATCGCGCAGGCGGATCGGCTCGGCGTTGAGCCAGGCGCCGGACGCGGGGAGTTCCAGGGCGGCGATGGAATTCATCGGCCGATTATGCCGGAGCCGAGGTCGACGGACAGTCGCGCCACGCTGCTGGCGGCGGCTTCGTCTACCAGTTGCCAGACCTGCTCGAACTGGGCGCTGCCACCGGTGTACGGATCCGGGATCTCGCGGTGGCCGTGCACCCCGGCCCACGGCAGCCACAGCGCCACGCGCTCGTGCGCCGCCGCCGGAGCGCGCTGACGCACGTCGCGCAGGTTGGCCGTGTCGGCGCACAGGATCCAGTCGAACTCGGCAAAGTCGCGGTCGCGCAGTTGCCGGGCGCGCAGGCCGGCGATGTCCACGTCATGGGCGGCGGCGCAGGCGACCGCGCGCCGGTCCGGCGGCTCGCCGCGGTGCCAGTCGCCGGTGCCGGCCGAGTCGACCTCCACCACACTCGCCAGCGGCGAGCGCTGCAGGTGGTGGCGCAGCGCGCCCTCGGCCATCGGCGAACGGCAGATGTTGCCCAGGCACACCAGCAGCAGCTTCATGCCTGCCCCTGCAGGTAGGCCTCGGCGCGCGCCAGGTCCTCGGGCGTGTCCACGCCCGGCGGGAACGGCGCAGGCGACAACGCCACCGCGATGCGGAACCCGGCTTCCAGCACCCGCAACTGCTCCAGCGACTCGATCCGCTCCAGCGTGCCCGGCGGCATCGCCGCGAACCTGCGCAGGAAGCCGGCGCGATAGGCGTAGATACCGATATGCCGCAGCCACGGGCCGGGCAGCGGCAACTGCGTCTGCGAGGCGGCGAAGGCGTCGCGGTGCCAGGGGATCGGTGCGCGGCTGAAGTACAGCGCATCGCCGGCGGCGCTGCGCACCAGCTTGACCACGTTGGGGTCGAACAGGTGCTCGGCCGCGTCCACCGGGGTGCCGAGGGTCGCCATCTCGGCGCCGCTGTCGGCCAGGGTCCGGGCCACCGCGACGATGCCGGCCACCGGCGCGAACGGCTCGTCGCCCTGCAGGTTGACCACCAGGGTCGCATCGTCCCAGCCGGCGATGTCGGCGCACTCGGCCAGGCGGTCGGTGCCGGAGGCGTGGTCGGCAGAGGTATTGGCCACATGCACGCCGTCCAGGTCGGCCACGGCGGCGGCGATGCGCGCATCGTCGGCGGCCACCCACACCTGCGTGGCACCGGCAGCGAGCGCGCGCCGCGCCACGTGGCAGATCAGCGGCTCGCCGCCGAGCGCACGCAAGGGCTTGCCCGGCAGCCGCGAGGCGGCGTAGCGGGCCGGGATGGCGACGACGAACGGCGGGACGGCGGCGCTCATGCCGCCACCGCGCTGGCGGCTGGAACGTCGATGGCGGCG